>NZ_JAYGHM010000043.1:42175-58609 GCF_034931125.1 Rivularia sp. UHCC 0363
CTCGCTCATTATTAGTAAAAACTAAAATTGTTAAATTAAATTTACCAAACTTTAAAAATCTTCATCAACAAAAAATTCGGCATCATCTTCATATCTTCGAGAAGTGCTTTTTCGGGAATTAGATATACTCCACAAAGGTTGTAGTAGACTTACGCTAATTATTCCTACAGCAATAAAAAAAGTCAGCACTAACCCTACCGGAATTTGAACGGATTCAAATGTAAGAAATCTTAACGATACTGGTGTGGCATTTTGCACTGAGATAATAGCGATCGCCATTATCCACAAAGCGATAACTATTGATAAAACCAGGTTTACGGTTGTTTTCATATTTAATTTATAAACTAATAAACTTGTTGTAAGATAGTAGACTTATCAATAATTTAGTTTCAAGAGTTAGAATATAGGTTACTGTATTTCATCTTTGACCATAGGCTGTAAATGTATCTAAGCTTAACAGGGTGTATGACATACAAATGAATTTACGATTTATATTTAATAACTAAATATCAAAAATAATACTAAAATAGCCATTTTAAAGTTGTAGTATTTGTAGTTAAACACTTTCTACCCAGCATTTTTTATTACCGCTGTATAGCAATGTCAAGCCCTGTAAGACTTTTCGCCAGCTATCATCTTTGGTCTTTAATTGCCCCTGCTTCAGGGCAACAACGCTGGCACTGTCAAATGAAACGGGGATTTATAAAAGCGCGACAAGATGAACCAAAAGTTAAAGCGTTATTAAAAGCAAAAGTTACTGCATCACAACGTATCGGTTTGTTAGCCCAAAAGGGTGTTTACGAGTTTCATCATAATAGAAATTTACTCAAATCTGATGATGGAGTAGAAAAAGTTGCCGGACTTTTAAAATTAAGCAATTTAGGTGATGAAATTCAGCAGCGAGTGCGGCAAATATTAAAAAAATATCAAGATGCGCCTTTACTTTTAGATAAGCGTATCATGTTATTAACTCGTGGGGATGAAGGTTTTCCCAAACCAATTGTGATCGAACACGAAAATTATCGCTTTCGCTTGTATGCATCTATGGACTGTGTATTAAACGAATCCGATAACACTCTACATATTATAGATTTTAAAACTGGTAAATCTCCTTTTGATCGTAGACAAGCATTAGTTTATTTACTTGCAGCACATTATCTTTACCCAAAATATCAAGCAATAGCCTCATTTTACAATTTAGAAATGGGTAAGAAATCTCATGTGATAACAGTTAATAATAGTGAATTAAGACTGATTGAATTTCACCTAGGCTATATTGCTAACAAGCATCAAAAAGATTTACAACAATATCATCAAAATCAAAAAAATTTTAGTAACATATTTCCTCCCAATCCTGGTTATCACTGTCGTTTTTGTCAGTTTCACTCGATTTGTGATTTTTCGGATGCGGAAGATGAGGAATAGGGAATGGGTAATAGGTAATAGGTAATAGGGAATAGGTAATAGGGAATAGGGAATAGAATTAAGAACGCTGATTTTTTTCAACAGGGTTTATTATTTAGGACTATAGCAGTGCAAAATGATTCGTGAAATATAAATAAGTAGTGCGGTAGCGCAGCGTGTCCGTAAGGACATGCATCTTGCTCGCACTACAATTCTAAATATTAATAATTATGATTTTTTACAAATGATTTAGGGTTGCTATATTTATATTTAAAAGTTAATTCTTCCTTCATTTAACAGCTTGTATCCAACTGCAATTGTCCCAAAACTAACTAAAAAATTCCATAAGCTGGTTGGTTGTAATATAACTCCTCCACTTAAGAAAATAAGTACAATACCAATCATGAGTAAAATCCATCCGAAGTTACCAGTTTCTCTGCGAAAAAATACTAATGTTAAAATACCACCTACAATTGCTAAAACTGAACCAACTGCTGGTAAGCTTTGATAGAAGTATCGATAATAAGTACTTGTAAAGATAATATTTTGACCCAAATAATAAATACCGATTAATAGTAGAAGTAGCCCGATACATTTGATTAATAATCTGCCCATTTGACTTCTATTTATATTTATATTTTTTATAATTTATCATACTTGGGTTTTACTCATGATTACCTGCTAGATTACACGGAAAAAACTCTAAAAAATAATATTTACTACAATGTAACGAAAACATAGCGATTTTATGTTGAGTTTAATTTATAGGACTTAGCAAAAAGGCATATTTTTCTTGTAGGGGAGGCGGTTGAGGGGGCGTAGATAATATCCCCCTTTATTGCCGTTGCTAGTACACAGACTAATTATCAACCTAGTAATAAGACGGTGAGTGTACGGCACCATCCGAGTTTTGTGACACTTGTGTAAGTCCTGATTTATATAAAACCTCACCCTGTTTCTGGCTTCCCTCTCTTTGCCAAGCCTACGGTGTACACACAAGTTTTGTAAAGCTTTATAGACTTTTGATCCCCCCTAACCCCCCTTAAAAAAGGGGGGGATAGGATTCAAACTCCCCCACCCCCAACTAAGCGGGGAATCTAAGGGGTCGCTATATGTGTGTACACGGTAGGCTAAGCAGAAGGATTGAGGTGAGGTGGAGATGATTTAATTCAACTTAAACTATTTAAAATAACACAGGTCAATGTTGCCAAAATGAATGCTTAAAGCAATATTCAATTCTTCCAATAATGCTACAAACCAATCAATATTATGATCATTTGCAAATTCGTAATGATTGAACAAAATTGCAACACGCTTGGCAAGATATGGTTTAATTTTACGACAAATCAAAATAATTTTTAATAATAGCCCAATTGCACAAATTGAACCTTGATTGCCAATTAAATCAAGAAAAGTAAAATGTTGCGGTGAAGAAGAAGTTTCGACGATCAAAAAATTAAGTAGTTTTTGGCAAGTTCTGACTATCAAAAAATCGTTAACCTTCTGAAAGTCTGCTTGCGGTAAACTGTTTTGCAGTTGAGCATACAATCGCTGGTGAAATTGAAGTTTTCCATATTCCCAGTCAATTCCGGATATTAAGTATTCATACAAATCATCTTTGAAAGCTCGGAAACAAGTAGCTTGACTGCTGTAATGTAAAAAATTATGTGCTAAATCTTTATACGTGTTTTCACCTTCTACTTTACCCAAGAAATTTTTTAAAGCAATATTTACCTGAGTATCGCTTAATAGTGTAGGATTATTTACCGGGTGTATAATCCGATTTGTTCCTGATAAAGAGCTATTATTGGCAGCTACTTGAGCAAGTCTAACTTGGTAGGTAACATATTGAGATAAATCAATTTCAAATTTTCTTTGCACTTGTGACTGAATTTGTTTTACTATCCACTGCTGTTCAATAGTCGCATCTTCATTGAGTAAGCAATGTTCATACAAGTAAGGATAGCGTCTTATTAAAGCTGTTAAAGGTTGATTGCGATCGTGCGATTCGGAATGTGTGGTTTGATTTATAACTTGAGCAAGACGTTGTAATGTTGAATATTGTTCGCTGTTTATAAAACCTTTAACTAAAACGTGCAAACGTCTGCTTGATTTACTCCGTGAAGTAAGAATTCTTCTTGAAGGATGATTAAAAATAGCAATTAATTGATATATGGCATAATGCATTTGAGGTTGCATATACCAACGATTAATTAAAATATAACAACAGCGGTTAAGAAACAAGTAAAATTCTTTTTCAGCTTTTTTTGATGCTGTAATTTCTTCTAATGCTGACGAAATTTCTTTTTCAACATAATTGGTACCTTCGATAAATAAATCCCGAAAGCATTCAATCGTCTCTGAGACAGATTTTAACTGCACTAATTCAAACAGATGTTGATATATCTGTTGTTCTGGAGAATGATTTTTGTAGAGATCAGGGTTTACAGAAAAAGTCACGTTGTTATTACCATTTCTTATAAATTCAGCAATATCAGCAAGTGCTTTAATCTTTTTTAATATTTAAAGATTATCTTTGCTGACCGTTTGAGATTATTCAAGGTATTGTATATGTAAATTACAATTGCCAAGATTTTTTTACTTTATATAACATCAAAAATCAATGATTGATGTTTCGTTATTTTAGACTGCACCCGAAAACTCTTATTAAATACTTACGAACTTACGAAAAAAAAAGAATATTCTCTCTTCGCATTATTTCCTTTAAATGACCAAATAATCGTGAGCAATAATACTGAAATATCAAGAATTTTAAAAAGATTTTGATACAATTCAAAAAATATAAATTCTTTCTTTAAAATTACAGAAAAAACTGGATTTATATAATAAAGGTGTAGTGAAGTTTGGCGGTAAAATTTTGAAGTGTATGTGAATGAAGAGAGAATAGTTAGGAGTTAGGAGTTGGGAGTTATATCTTGTACCATTATCAACAAAACCAAAAAAGCCGGGTTTTTCCCTATTCCCTATTCCCTATTCCCTATTCCCTATTCCCTATTCCCTATTCCCTATTCCCTATTCCCTATTCCCTATTCCCTATCAGTTTCAAAGGCTGGTAATTCTTTGAGAATGGTGAAGCGAATGTGATTAATTGCTAATTCACCAATACTTATATCTTCTTTTTTAAGGGGTTTACCTTCGTTCGTCAGTGTTTCAAAGGTAATACCTTTACCAATCTCGATATGAAACCAACTCAAGCCCATGAAAAAACGGGTGGGATGGGGGCCGTCACGTCCGACATCATCGGGATTTGATTCCATTGGTAGCCAACCGAAGCCAGGAATATAAAATTCTAACCAAACGTGATTGTAATCTGGCTGTAGAGGAACACCTTGTTTTTCTCCCCAAGGAGGACATTTATAACGACCTACTGTACGGCAAGCAATACCGTTCAAACGACACAGTGCTAACAACAAACCTACGTATTCTCCGCAAGAGCCTGTGCCGCGTTCTAAAACGATATCTGGTGTATCGATATGGGGCTTGATGGCGTAAGATAATTTATCGTAAACGTAGTTGCGAATGTTGTACATTTTTCGCAATATGTTAGTTTCGGTACCTACCGCTTCAATAGCTGCCTCACGAACAATAGCGATATCCATTGCTAAGTCGTCATCATCAATTAGGTAACGACTGGTAAATTCTCTTGGTAAGGGAGCAGCGTCTTCCACATCTCGCGGTGTAAGGCGATACTTTATAGAACGCACTTCTAAAATAGCTCTCCAGCCCAATAGATGATGTTCTCCTGGAGATAGAGTATTCAATTTAAATACGGCTACCCGTTGTCCGTCGATGATTTTTTCAGTAAAAGGTAAACCAACGGGTTCAACTTGTTTTACTTTTTGACGTTCGGTGTCCGAAGGTAAAGCGATACGCCATTCTAAATCTTGTAAATAGACATCTTCTAAGGGGTCAATTTGTTCGACGTAGGACATTTCCAGCAAATAACCGTTAGAAAGCGCAATGCGTTTTTCGCGGTCGTAATGGTAATCCAGGAGTTGAATAAAAGCGCGATCGCGATAGGTTAATTCATAGCTTGGTTCTGCGTTGGGGTTGTCGCGGATGTAAGGTTCTTCGGATGAGTAGGCAATATAAATGCTTTGTTTATTGGTTGAGGAATCGGTATGTACTGCAATACCCGTGGGAGATTCAAAGGGGGTTAGTACGCTAAATTGAATTTCACCTGTGGCGCGATCGAGAAAGTAAACTGATTGCTCTACGGTATCGCAAACTAGTAGGGTTTCTTCGGTGAGTGCCAAGTTTTCTACTCCTACACCGGGAGCGTAAAATCTAGCAATTTCTGCTCGCGTATTGGTATTAAAAACGAGGATTTTACCAAGTTTTTCGCAACTTACGTAAACGGTGGAATCCCAAACGGCAATGCCGTTAGCAGGATAAGGTAAAGTAGCAAAATGCTGTAGCGCCAGAGTATCTAACTTACACAAATAAACGTTATTGCCTCGCGTGACCCACAAGGTATCTTCCCACTGCGCTAGACCAGTGACATCCAAAAATTCCCGCGCTTGATGGGAATTAATAATTTTTGTGTTGTCATTTGAGGGGTCAATTTGCAGTAGATGCCCAAGTCTTGGGTCAATGGCAATCAATGTATCTTTGATAAATGCGATGCCATATAAAGCGGCAACAGCAAACGGTCTAATAGTCCTTTGCCCTATTTGCATCTGGCTAACTGTGGGAGAGGGTAGTACACTCGTCATATTAAAGCTTATTCGTTCCAAGGTTTTATACGCACCCGCATTAATTGCGATATTTATCCATAATTCCTAAATTTATCAGGATTTACTTTTACTAATATTCAACCGATTAGATCCCAATCTTTAATATAGGGAAAAATATCGCTGAAGAAGACTTTTGTTCGGATTTTAACCCGTTTTCAAGACTTACATCCTAGGAATGTTACTTTTAATGTTAATGGCAGAATAACTTTTAAGAAAGCAGCAGCTTTGGTTAAAGATGTTGGTAATAATAACAATTAATTAGGGTGCGGCTATCATAACAAAACTTGCTACATTTGCAAGCTTTCTTCTAGAAATCAAACCACCCCTTTCCCTGTTTGCTCAACGATATAATCAACTACATCTTCTAATTTCCCCGCACGGTTGTAAATTTCTCGTTGACGTGATGCACCCGTTCCTTGGGTGATTATTTGTTTAACAATTGTAGAAACTTCATCCCAATCGCCGTATTCTTCTAACGATGGACGTACAAAGGTGAGAAATTTTTCAATCAGTTGTTTTGCTGGGACAGAATTTTGCTGTTCTATATCTAGTAGTTCGGCATCTAAACCGTAGCGTGCAGCCCGCCAGTGAGCGGCGCGGATTATTTCCTGGCGGGTGTTTGGGTAGGATGTTTCGGTTTTCGCTTGGTCGTAGCAAGTCCGAGCTAAAGCGCGAGTCAGTCCGGCTATCATCACCGCTTCATCTACCGTCATACAAACATCAGCCATGCGAAATTCTAACGTTGGGTACTTGACACAAAGCCGCATATCCCAATAAATTTTGGTTTCTTCTTCAACACTTTTACTTTTAACTAAAGCTTCGACAACTCTTTTGTACTCCGCTTCCGACTCAAAAATTAACGGCGGTCCGGATATAGGCCATCTCCCCCAGATTTCGGTACGATAGCTAGAATATCCCGTATCCGTACCCATCCAGAATGGAGAAGAAGACGAGAGCGCTAACATTGGAGCCAGCCAAACTCGCGCTCGGTTCATCACCTGAACGGCTAATTGGCGATCGCTAATCCCCACATGAACGTGACAGCCAAAAATAACCTGCTCTTTTCCTAACTGCTGATATTCTTCAATTAACTTTTGATAACGCTCTTTGGGGGTTATATCTTGTTCCTTCCATGATGAAAACGGATGTGTCCCGGAAGAAGCTATTTGAGTTCCATCTTTCTGTGCAGCTTCAATTACTCCCTTCCGCAACCGCACCAATTCTCTACGCACGTCAGCAAGAGTTTGACAAACGGGAGTATCTATTTCAATCTGTGAAAGTTGAACTTCGGGATGCACTTTTTCACCTATTGTTTTTTTCGCAAAAGGTAAAATTTGCTGTACCCGCGAAGTAAGTTCCCGCGTTTCGGGGTCAATAATTTGATATTCTTCTTCTACTCCGATGGTGAAATCTTCTTGAGGTGCCATAATTCAATTTTGGATTTTAGATTTTAGATTACTCTACAAGAAGACGCTTCCGCGTGAATGGATTTTAGTTTATTTAATAACATCTGGCACAAAAATTAGTTTTAATTCCTCAGTCTATAGATTCAATTATCCGGATTTACTTTTTTTCTTGCCCTATTCCCTACTTCGCAGTTTAAATACCTACATACCAAAACTTTTGATTTAAATTGAATTGTTATCTCATCAATGCTTTAGCTATGATTGTTTCTTGTAACCATTTCCTTTAACCTAACGTACAAGATGTCTGCTCATTCTCTGCCCGAACATGAAGCCGTTTGGCATAGCTTAGAAGTCGGTGAAGCAATAAAACTGCTTTCTGTTAATGCAGACACTGGCTTAACTTCTCCAGAAGTGGAATCTCGGCTGCAAAAATATGGTACGAACGAATTAGAAGAATCCGCTGGACGCGGTAGCTGGGAAATTCTTGTGGATCAGTTCAAGAACATTATGTTATTGATGCTGATTGCTGTGGCTATTGTTTCGGGGGTAATGGATTTACTTGCTTTGCAAGCAGGGAATTTAAAACCGGGTGAAGTGCCTTTTAAAGATACGATCGCGATTATGGCGATCGTTATCCTCAATGGTATCTTGGGCTACCTGCAAGAAAGCCGTGCGGAGAAGGCTTTGGCGGCGCTGAAAAAGCTATCTGCTCCTAATGTGCGAGTGATTCGCGACGGTAAGCTACTCGATGTAGAAGGAAAACATTTGGTACCGGGAGATATCATGTTCCTGGAAGCGGGAGTGCAGGTATCGGCGGATGGACGTTTGATCGAACAATCCAATTTACAAATCCGGGAATCGGCTCTGACTGGTGAAGCGGAAGCTGTAAATAAACGGGTAGAAATCAAGCTACCTGAAGACACAAGTTTAGGTGACAGAATTAATTTGGTTTTCCAAGGTACGGAGGTTGTCCAAGGACGTGCCAAGGTTTTGGTAACTCACACTGGGATGAAAACTGAGCTAGGTAAAATTGCTGAATTGTTGCAGTCGGTGAAATCAGAAGATACACCCTTGCAGCAGCGCATGACTCAACTTGGTAACGTTTTGGTCGGTGGTTCTTTGGCTTTGGTGGTGCTGGTAATTGCGATCGGTTTGCTGCGTGGCGGGAATTTACAGGAGCTAGTCGAAGTTTCTTTAAGTATGGCTGTGGCAGTGGTTCCGGAAGGTTTACCGGCTGTAATTACGGTAACTTTGGCTCTGGGAACTCAGCGAATGGTTCGCCGTAATGCTTTGATTCGCAAGTTACCGGCAGTGGAAACTTTGGGTTCAGTAACTACTATTTGCTCTGATAAAACTGGCACATTAACTCAGAACAAAATGGTGGTGCAGTCGGTTTATACCGGCGATCGCTTATTAAAGGTGACGGGAGAAGGTTACGCTCCTCAAGGTGAGTTTGAGCTAGAAGGTACTCGTATTGATGTCGAAGATTATCCAGAAATTCCACCTTTGTTAGTTCCTTGCGCTGTTTGTAATGATGCAGTTCTGCAACAGGAAAAAGGTGATTGGATAATTCTCGGCGACCCGACGGAAGGTGCTTTGGTAACATTAGCGGGAAAAGGAGGAATCGAACAAGACCAGTGGAACAGCAAATTACCCCGCGTGGGGGAGTTTCCGTTTTCCTCGGAACGTAAGCGGATGAGTGTTATATGTCAAGTGGAACAAATAAATACTGGTTCTACTCTCCGCGATGTTGACCCCGCAATTAGTAATCTGTTGACATCAGAAAGTTATTTGATGTTTACCAAGGGTTCCCCAGAATTGATTTTGCAACGCTGTACCCAGATTTATACGGGGAAAAGTGCGGTTGAACTGACTCAAGAACAGCGAGAAAAAGTTTTAGCAGAAAACGATCGCATGGCTGGACAAGGTTTGCGGGTATTGGGTTTTGCCTACAAACCTTTAATTGAAAAACCACCCGAAGGTTCCGATGAGCAATACGAACAAGGGTTGGTATGGTTGGGATTGGTGGGAATGCTTGATGCTCCACGTCCGGAAGTAAGAGCATCTGTAAAAGAATGTCGGGAAGCGGGAATTCGTCCGGTGATGATTACCGGAGACCATCAATTAACAGCAAGAGCGATCGCAACTGATTTAGGTATTGCTAACTCTGACGATAAAGTGCTGACAGGTCAAGAATTACAGCGGATGAGCGATGCGGAACTTGAGCAAAATGTTGATTCAGTAAATATCTACGCGAGAGTTTCCCCCGAACATAAATTACGTATTGTGCAAGCGCTACAGCGTCGTCATCAATTTGTTGCTATGACCGGGGACGGTGTTAACGATGCTCCTGCTCTCAAACAAGCCGATATCGGGATTGCAATGGGGATTACGGGTACTGATGTCAGTAAAGAAGCCAGCGATATGGTGCTATTAGATGATAATTTTGCTACCATTGTTGCTGCTACTAGGGAAGGTAGAGTCGTTTACACAAACATTCGCCGCTTTATTAAATATATTCTGGGTAGCAACATCGGCGAAGTAATTGCGATCGCCGCTTCAACAATTTTATTACCGACAGCAGGTGTTCCTTTAATACCATTACAAATTCTGTGGATGAACCTGGTAACTGACGGTTTACCGGCTTTAGCTTTAGCTGTTGAACCTGCGGAACCCGACGTAATGAAACGTCCACCTTTTAACCCTCGCGAAAGTATTTTTGCTAGAGGGTTAGGTTTTTATATGATTCGTATCGGGATTATCTTCGCCATCCTGACGATTATTTTGATGCGGTGGGCTTATTATCATACTCATGGGGAAGTTCCCGACCCCAACGGACTCGACCCCGAACGTTGGAAAACAATGGTATTTACGACCTTGTGTATTGCTCAAATGGGTCACGCGATCGCAATTCGTTCTAACAACCAATTAACTATAGAAATAAATCCCTTTTCTAATCCTTACTTATTAGCAGCAGTTGTTTTGACGACGATTTTACAACTAATGTTAATATACGTCCCACCTCTGAGAGCTTTCTTTGGTACACACATTCTCAGTTTGTCCGAATTAGGAGTTTGCTTGGGCTTTAGTGCTTTAATGTTTGTTTGGATTGAGTTGGAAAAAATATTCTTCCGGATAATTGGAAAGAAAAACGTTTAACAGGTCAAAGGTCAAAGGTCAAAGGTCAAAGGTTAACTGACCATTTCACAATCCAAAATCCAAAATCCAAAATCTAAAATCTAAAATCTAAAATTGTATAGCTTCTAACTTTTCTTATGTTTCTCAAAACCCTGACTCTCCGAGATTTTCGCAATTATAAGGATATTTTCGTAGAGTTTACGGCTCCAAAAACAATTTTGGTGGGTGATAATGCTCAGGGAAAATCAAATTTACTTGAAGCTGTGGAGTTACTGGCAACTTTGAAAAGTCACCGCACCTCTCGCGATAAGGATTTGGTCAGGGATGAGGAATCTTTAGCTCAGGTTGGTGCTAGTTTGAAACGCGAAGTTGGAGTTAGCGAACTGATTTTAACTTTACGCCGTAATGGTCGCCGCACTGTTAATCTTAATAGTGAAAATCTCCGCCGTCAGATGGATTTTCTCGGTGTACTTAATGCTGTAGAGTTCTCCTCTTTAGATTTGGATTTGGTTCGAGGTGGTCCCGAAGGTCGTCGCAGTTGGTTGGATACTTTATTAGTTCAACTCGAACCTATATACGCTCATATTTTGCAACAATATCAAAAGGTGTTAC
The DNA here is from genome assembly GCF_034931125.1 of Rivularia sp. UHCC 0363. Lineage (NCBI taxonomy): Bacteria > Bacillati > Cyanobacteriota > Cyanophyceae > Nostocales > Rivulariaceae > Rivularia > Rivularia sp. UHCC 0363. The sequence continues at coordinate 53,493 of NZ_JAYGHM010000043.1, forward strand.
GACAACGTAATGCTTTTTTGAAAAACAATTTGGAGAATTTGTCCGAACAATTTCTATCGCAATTAGCTTTGTGGGATACTCAATTAGTTACAAATGGTACGCGGGTAATTCGACGACGGGAACGTGCAATCCAGCGACTCGCTCCCATTGCTAAATTATGGCACTCCAAAATCAGTGGTTCTACGGAACATCTTCAGGTAAGTTACGCGCCGAGTGTACCTTTGTCAGAAAGTCATCCCGAACAGGTACAACAAGCATTTTTAGAAAAAATTCAACAGCGAGCAGTTGCGGAAATGCATCAAGGTACTACTTTGGTCGGGCCCCATCGTGATGAGGTGGAATTGACAATTAATGATACTCCCGCACGTCAGTACGGATCTCAAGGACAGCAGCGAACTTTGGTTTTAGCGTTAAAGTTGGCAGAATTACAGTTGATTGAAGAAGTTGTCGGTGAACCACCCCTGCTTTTACTTGATGATGTTTTAGCTGAATTAGACCCTTCACGTCAAAATCAATTGCTTGATGCAATTCAAGATCGGTTCCAAACCTTGATTACTACTACTCATTTAGGTTCTTTTGATTCTCAATGGTTGAATTCTTCGCAAATTATTACTGTCAGTAAAGGAAATTTATCAGCGGAAGCGACCGTTTTTTAATTTCTTTGATAAGTTATTGAATATTTTTTAAATATCCTAAATATTTTTAAATCTTTTTTGATCAAATAATTAAAATCTCTTAGGATAGTCTCGGCAAACTACTATCAAGATTTGGCAATGAAAAGAATCAATAAACGTTAATGTGGCAAGAATCGCCATCTTTCTTGAACGACTGTGATATAATTTTGAAACCAATAGAGCTTAAGTCTAGATTAAAAACACATCTCTAAATAGCAGTTTATCTGTTTTCTATCTCTAAGTTTCTAAGTTAAAGATTTAAATATCTGTGTTAAATCTTGGGAATATCAATAATTAGTCAAGATATTTTTGATATCAAGCATTTAAAAAATATAGCTTAATTGTAGAATACCTCTACAGATAGATGTAAATTTAAAAATAATTTATCTAATCTATATTTTATAGGACTTAGCAAAAAGGCATATTTTTCTTGTAGGGGAGGCGGTTGAGGGGGCGTAGATAATATCCCCCTTTATTGCCGTTGCTAGTACACAGACTAATTATCAACCTAGTAATAAGACGGTGAGTGTACGGCACCATCCGAGTTTTGTGACACTTGCGGCCATTCCTGTTTTATTTGAATAAACTTTCCGTGTGGGTATAGCTTGCAAGTCTAAAAGGATTGAATCAAATTTTTTTAGGCTCGATAAAAGTTAGTGAGAGTAATCCTCTTAAATTATCTGGTATTAGCGATCGCTGTTGTCGGTAAGACAGTCATAAAATAATCACTGGTAATCAAACTGACTTTTTAAACGGTAAAGATAGCTCGTCCTAATAAGCAGAAATATTTGAGTGAATAAACTTTACTGGCTGAATGAAATTAAACCATCACATCGCGATCGAGTTGGTGATAAAGCCTTTAGATTGAGCCTGATGATGCAACAGGGGTATCCGGTAGTCCCTGGCTTTGTGATTGCAGCAGAAATTTTAGATAAATATCTCGAAAATATCAGTACAACTCATACACTAATTGGGGAATTAGCTGATTCTTCCTTACATTTAGATGTCGATAATTGGCGACAATTACAGCAAGTAGCGTTACGCTTACGCCAAGAAATTATGGGTTCAAGTTTACCAGATGGCTTGAGTAATACAATTTATCAAGCAGTCAAGACCTGGGAAAGTCCATATTTAATTTTTCGTCCAACCGTTGCGTTACCAGATGCTTTAGATAATACGAAACATTCTGGATTATATGAATCCATATTTTGCTATAGCGAAGAGAAAGAAATCGCTAACGTTTTAAAGCGTATTTGGAGTCAATTATTTAGTGCTAAAAGTCTGCTTTATTGGCAAAAGTCAAAAATTGATTTGCGATCGCTTAATTTTGCTGTTTTAGTACAGCCAGTTAACAATATTATTGCCAGCGGTTCTTTAAATGCAAACTCCTCCCGATGGGAAATTCAAGCAGCTTGGGGTTTAGGAGTCGCGATTGATTGGGGTGAAATTCAGCCAGATGTTTATTATATAGAACCCGAAACCGGCAAGGTGTCGGAACAACATTTGGGTAATAAAATATTAGCTTATCATTGTGAAAATGCCGCGATCAACGAAGTAAGGCAACACGGGCAAACATCAGTACTGACGGTAGAAAAAGCTGGTTTGCAACTATGTATTTTAGAGGAAGAAAAACAGCTTTCTCACGTATTATCGAAACGGCAATTACAGCAAATCAGTTTCTTAGCAGGTAAACTTGTCGGTCAACTTGGTCAAGATTACTCAGTGAATTGGACTTTTATTCAAGAAAGAGATGCGGTTAACCTATACCTAACAAAAGTGAATAACGCAATAAATATCTCGAATACTCCCATTAAAGGAATAGGTGCAGCAACCGGAAGAATATCGGCAAATGTTCTGGTCATTAAATCCCAACAGGTCTTAGAACAGCTACCACTCGGCATAATTTTAGTAGCATCTGTAATTACTCCCGATTGGTTGCCACTGCTGCAACAAGTAGGCGGTATTATTACAGAAAAAGGAGGTTTAACGAGCCATGCTGCAATTATCGCCAGGGAATTAGGGATTCCTGCAATCGTCGGCATTAATAACGCAACAAAACTTTTTAAAAATGGCGATCGCCTATTTATGGACGGTGATACTGGAGAAGTGCATCGTTTTGCCAAAAATGCAGGTGAACAGATTAATCACGATGTAATAGTAAAGCACGATCAAGAACAGCATCATAAATACGAATCTTCTTTTCTAGACATTCCTACTTCCGATTCAGTAATAGCTAATCCAACATGGGTTTCTTCTACCCCTTCAATTCCCTATCAATCCACAACCCTACCCATGACCACCACCCAATTGCTGGTGAATTTAAGTCAGCCTACCGCGATCGATAAAGCGCTTTCTTTGCCGGTGGATGGTGTGGGATTATTGCGATCGGAACTAATGGTATTAAGCATACTCAATCGGGAAAACCCTTATACATGGATTAGAAACGGAAGATACGAGCAATTACTAGATTTATGGACAAAAAGAATACTTGAATTTGTCCGGGCTTTTTCTCCACGACCAGTTTATTATCGTTCCTTAGATTGGCGAACTCACGAATTACCAAGCCTTCACCATGCTGGAGTAGATGCAGCAGAACCGCAAACAGCACTAGGTCAGCGCGGTACTTTTAGCTACTTAATAAACTCCGAAGTTTTTGATGCAGAACTCACAGCCCTCAAAAACGTACAGCGAGCAGGCTATCATAATATTCGTTTAATATTACCTTTTGTTCGTACTGTAGAAGAATTTGCTTTTTGTCGTCGGAAAGTTGAGCAAGCAGGATTAACCGATGTAGGAGAATTTCAACTATGGATTATGGCAGAAGTACCGAGCGTACTATTTTTGCTGCCAGAATATGTCGAAGCAGGGGTGCAGGGAATTTCGATTGGTACTAACGATCTAACCCAGTTATTATTAGGAGTTGATCGGGATCAAGCACTGTTAGCAAAAAGCTTTGACGAACGTCATCCGGTGGTCATGGGTGCTATATCTCGACTGATTAAAATGGCAAAAGAAGCGGGTATTCCTTGTTCTATTTGCGGTCAAGCACCGGCATTGTATCCTGAAATCATCGAGAAACTGGTGCAATGGGGAATCACTTCTATATCTGTTGAACCTGAAGCATTGCAGCGGACATATCAGGCAATTTTCCGCGCCGAACAAGGTTTACTTTTAGAAGCAGCACGTCGTCAGTTGCGGTAAATAACGATCGCCCTTTGATATGAGGTTAATTCGTATTTAATCTAGCTTAAAAGTCTTAATAATAAATTAACAACTAATAATTGTTTATTGTTCATTGATAATTGTCTTCGCTACACCTGTGGATCTTTGACTGACAAAACCTAAAGTTATGCGTTTCATTAACCAGTACAACCCAGCAAGAATCACAAAGCTAATAATTAAAATTACTAAAGGCTGTTTACCTAAAATTTCTTCTACACCTTGAGTAATTACGGCATCAGGTTGAGTGACAAAATCCCAACTGTTAAAGCGTAAAAACCTTCCCCAATAGACACCAACCGCAGATAAAGCGTGAGTAATTAACTCTACACCTAGAATCCACTGGCTTTTACCAATGCGGTGCAGATAGTGACCCATGTTGATTAAGGAGATAACGTAAGCTTCAAACCCACCTAAAATCACTACCAGATACACGGGAATTAGCACTAAGGTTATTATCCACACCGATTGAATTGTCCGGATATCATCTATTAAGTGAATGACATCAGTTAGTAAATAAGGTGCATTTGGCAAAAAAGCATAGAAAACCGCAAATCCCAACCACCAAACCCAGGAACGACTGCGTTTTGTACGACGAAACAGCCAAACACTTAAAACTAAAGGTATAAAAGCTAGAAATAAATTCCAAGTCATCCAGCGGATATTTATTTGTAAGACTTGTAACACTCTGGCTGTTAGTTCAGTTAGTTCTGTTTTCATGCTGTTTCCTTACAATAAACGGATTTATAGGTGTATAGATATAAGTAATTGGTAGTCAGTTGTAAAAAATTACCGGCTACCAGTTATTGATGATATTTATGACATTTTAAGCTAGTTATCTTTTAGCTCGCTGTGTAATTAAATTCATCCTGCCTCGATTATATTCCAGAAATTTAAATCAACCTTTAACGCATCATTATCCGACTACGGGGACCTTGCTGTGTGGGTTGAGAGGGTCTTGCATCACATATAGAGTCTTGGGAACAAGCTGCTTTCTTAAAGGTGGAAGGATTTTCTACAACTGAATTAGAGACGAATGAATTACCGCTACTAAATTCTATGTTGCTTACATCTGGAGATGGGGAAGATAGGGTCGAAGTGGTAGATGAGGTAGAAGTGTTAGAAGAGGTTATGGGAGAACTAGGAGGAGCAAGATTTGTAGAAGGAGTTGATGGAGGAGTACTACCTGTTGTTGGGGGAGTGCTACCTGTTGTTGGGGGAGTA
>NZ_JAYGHM010000043.1:58763-67605 GCF_034931125.1 Rivularia sp. UHCC 0363
CTACCTGTTGTTGATGGGGGAGTCCCACCACCTGTTGATGGATTAACAATTGATGTACCTTCGGGTACTTTGATATACAGCTTTACTAAAGGAGAGTCGTCTTTAATTTTGAAGGGTTCAGATCTGGGAAGACCCGGCTGGTCGGACTTATAATCGAATACATTCGGACTATCACCACCATTGCGATCGCTATATCGTGGGCCTTGTCCTGTAAGCTCAAAAGTACCTTGATATTGCGTTCCCGTTTCGGGGTCAGTGAGGGTGCCGGTATAAAAAGCTCTTTTGACTCCAAATTCATCTTGAACTACTGCTTTAATTCTGGCATCTGGGATTTGACCATCATAATTAAACGTAGTCATTTCACCGTCTGACAACACCGGAGATTCGATCACCGCATCAAGAGAGGTAACGGGAATACCTTTAAAATTAACGTGGTAATTCATGCTGCCATCAGCCAGGACTTTCACATTAACGTATTCTGACTTATAAACTTGGACTAAATTAGGATTTTTCTTAGTACCTGCATTGCGATAATAAGCACCACTTTCATCAGTATCTACACGGGTAATAACTTTGTTGTAGTTGGGATTAAAAGAAGGAAGTATCAGAGTTCCGGATATTGTCCCAGTGCTTTGAACGGTCAGCGGTGAAGTCGTAACTTGTTGAGCAAAAGCGCTTGGTGTAGCTAAACTAATAATGGTTGCAGCTAAACTACTGCTAAGAATGGCTGTAAAACCTAATTTACGGTATTCAATCTGTTGCATATTAAAAGTGTTTTTTTAAAGATTGTTTTTTTAAATTATCAGGCTCGTTGAAAAAAATAGTTGCAAGTAAATACAACTAACTCTATTGATTACATTTACACCAACGTCAAATTAAAACCGGAAGGTGGCTCTTAACGCTCCTACTATTAAAGGGTCATTGCTTTGATTATGGTCGGGGTTGAAAACTACGAAAAATCCGGGAGTTAAAGCGATATTTTGATTTAACTGAGCGCGATAAAACATTTCTACGTGCAAAGATGTAGCATCGCGTCCCCCTGGTGTTCCGTTGTCAGAAAAATTGGGAAAGTTGAATCCGTCGGGTAAGCTACTAGATGTAATTTTGGGGGGTTGTCCGATCAAAATTCCTCCCAAATTACCGCGTCGTCCTAAATTGGGAAAAGCTGCAAATACCGCCCAGTTATTAGTTTCTACGCTTCCTTGAATATCTTGCGGATTGGAAAAAGTCCAGCCTCCCCAACCTCCTAACTGCAAATTAGGATTGATGCGCCATGCAACGGTAGCACCAATAGCTTGAGTATCAAAGCTCGTAGTCGGTGCGAAAGGAGAAGTTAGCTGAGCGTCACCAACACCAGTTGCTAATAAACCATCGGGAGAGCGGGAATAAAGATAATTCAAGCCAACGTCGATATCGTTAACAGGTGTCAGTGTCAGTTGAGTTCCAAGGGTTTGTCTCCCACCGAAAAGTCCCCCAACGCTTTTATCTGCTGCAAAACTAGGAAATTGAGCGCTGTAAACTCCTTGTAAACTCATGCGATCGTTAATTTGCCAATCAAAACCGATACCACCCGTACCGCTACCAATTCCTAAAATTGGGTTGCGTTGAGCAAAAGCAGAAATTGCTCCTTCTCCAGAACCTTCTAAGGGATTGATTCCGCGAAATGTGCTGGTAGGATTAACACCTGCTGCACCAACCACAACCCCTAAGCGATCGGAAATGGGGAAACGATAAGATAAATCATTGATAAATACATCATTATTTGTGTCCGATTCAAAACCCAAACGACCCATATTGGTAAACAACGACGATGCAGAAGAACCTAAATTTCCTGCATACAAACCAGTTAACAGCAAATCTCTTCCCGTAAATGAACTTGCTAACGTAATTTGCATACTGTTAGCGAAAGTTAGGTTTGTTTGTGCGGTACGTTCGGGTACTCCATCTCTAGGAAATAAATCTACTTCGTTTTTATTGCTTCCTTGGAAACTAGTAGTAACTTGTCCAAAAAATCTCGTGGTCGGGGAAAATTGATTTGCTTTTAATTCGCTGCTTTTTTCTTCTAAAGAAACAATCCGTTTTTGCAATTGATTTAATTCTGCACGAAACTCATTTTGCAACCTTTGTAGAATAACTAAATCTTGTTCGTCAATAGCAGTCGCTTTACTAGCAATCAATTCGTTGATTTTTTGTAAACAAGCATCGATTCCAGTAGCAAATTGATCGCGATTGATAGCTTTATTGCCTTGAAAAGTATTATTAGAATATCCCAGAGCGCAATTATGACGGCTTGCTAGAGATTGTAAAGCATCGTAAGCCCAGTCAGTTGGACTTACATCGTCAAGCTCTGATACTGATGTAACTTGCGACATCGGATTTTCTGATTCTGTGGATTTAGAAATATCTTGTTTTTTCAATTCTTGACTATCTTCCATTTCAAATTGAGCAAAGCTGGGAATTTCCTGCTCTAAATTAGATTGCGGGGAAGATACTGATTCCGAAACAAAGGTTTTTATAGAAGACGGTGAATCTTGTTTGTGTTCTTGGTGTTTATTTTCAGATACTTGTTGAGTCAAAGTAAAAGAATCTTTAAACTGAATCTTATCTCGACTTTTTTTCAGTATATTTTGATGCTTTGTTTCCGCTTCTGGGAGTGGAATTACAGTTTGAGGAGATTGTAAAACAGATGAAGTTTCGGTTTGATCCGATTTACCCGTTTGTAAAGTATTCCCTATTTGAGGTTGTTCGCTTAAATCGTTGGTTAGTTTTGAATTATCGGACTCAACAAACTCTGGTGGAGCGATTTGTACCGATGGAGCAGCTTCTATTTTTTGATTCTGCCGTGATTGTTGCTGTGTATTTGATTGTGGCAGTTCTTCAGGTAACTCAGGTACAGTAAGTTGTCCCTTTGTTAACACGCTTGCCATCAGTAGACTGATATCCGGCATTGTATCTCGCTTTACTAACACCAATATTCCCTTTCACAGAAATAATGGGTTAACTTCAGGAATCTTTTTCAATAAAAAGTCATAAAAAGCACCAATTTATGTGAATATACTTAAAGCGCGAGACTTTTCAGCTTGTAGGTTGGGTTAGACACGAGCAGGCAACTTTTGTTTATAAGGCGAATTATAATTATCGTGTCGTAACCCAACATTGCTATTTTCCGTTAAATTGGGATATTTAAGAATACCCCGGAAAGAATTTGTTGGGTTACAGCGCTCTTGTTAATTTCTTGTTGAGTATTATTACTCTTCGTGCGCCGTGAAGCCAACCTACGAACTATTTTCCGTTAAATTGGGATATTTAAGAATACCCCGGAAAGAATTTGTTGGGTTACAGCGCTCTTGTTAATTTCTTGTTTAGTATCATTACTCTTCGTGCGCCGTGAACCCAACCTACGAACTACGAACTGAGAGACTGATAATTGATCGTTGATAATTAATTATTCCGCTTTATTGCAGTACTTATTCAAATCAGAAGCTAAGGTATCAGATTTTTTAGCAGTATCTGAAACTTGATTGAGGTGCGTTTCTATATCTTTTTGAGCTTTTCTAACTTTTTCCCTACCAGCTAACGAGACTTCAGCGGTTTTCGCTGAACCAAGCGCAACAGCAGCGGATTTGATATTTTTGCTAAAAGTTTCAAAGTGTTTGACAGATTGGTTTTTGAAATCTTCAATTTTAAGGTCTTGGAAGTTTTGTCGATCCATTTTTTTGGTAACATCTTCCAAATCCTTTGCTAAACCCAAGCTTAATGTAACTTGGGAGCCTTTATTTTTTTCAATTAGAGAAGTTCCCTCATTTACGACTTTAATTAGTCGCTGACACTGAGCTTGCTTGCTTTCGTTACAGCCTGTAATTAGCAAAGCCATGCTCAGATTCACAATAACAATTACCTTATATTTATTCAAATTAAACATTAATAGCCTACTTTGAGCAGTACCGAAATCATAGTATCCGAAGATTCGGTAATTTTGTTAAGTGTTCCACAAATTTGCTATTTCAATCAAATTTCCGTCAATGTCGCGTAAATAGATCGATGCGATCGCGACTCTGTAGCTCCCGTCTTCATTACGGGATCTTCTACAATCTCTAATACCTAAATCTTGCACCAATTACAATTCGACTGATAAATTGCTCCATACTGATTAAAAAAATACTTAATCAGCTTTCTATTGCTTATTCCCTATTTAATAAAAGGGCATCTTACATGATGCCTCTATAGCTTTATTAACTAAATTGATAGTTAATCACAGATAAATATTTTATTACTTACGCTGATGCATTTGCTCAATTATATAATCTTCAAGTTCTCGCTTCTCTCTACTGCTAGCATTTCGCTGATAGGTTCTTTTTGTTTCTTGAATAAATTTACGTTTAGAACTCGCAGAAGCACTAGTTTTCATTCCCGATTTTTGCATTTCTTTTTGTAATTCATCCCAAGTTTTCTCAGCCATTGCTTCTCCAACTTGCACCAATGCTTGCGGTAACAATCTCTGCGCTTCTTTGCGAAAATCTTCATCCGTATCAAGTGAAGCAAAATCAACATTTTTCAGGTCGATTTCAATATCGTCAAATTTATTCATCCAAGATTTTCTCCAATTGTATTCTTACTATCTGAGCCAAGTGTCCCTCGAATTGTATTCCTTATCCACTACTGACAATTCCGGCATGACTTGTTAAAGATTATCACCAACCTACTGGTAAACCCAAATTTTCCAAAGTCTCATTATCTTGTAAAAGTGACTGAATGTCGCTGTCTAGGTGTATGCGACCCCCTGAAATAACCAAAGCGCGTTCAGTAACTTTACTTAACCAATTTAGGTCATGGGAAGCAACTAATATTACCTTCACTGGTAAATTTAACAATACTTTGGCTAAATTACGTCGCCATGCGGGGTCAAGTCCATTGGTTGGCTCATCCAAAATCAATATATCAGGCTTTAAAGCCAAAATCGATGCCAAGGCTGCAAGTCTTCTTTGTCCCCCAGAAAGTTCGTGTGCGGAACGTTTTGCATAAGCTTCTAAGCCAAAGTCCATTAACAACTGTCGCGCTATGTCTATTGCTTCTGGTACTGGTACACCGTAATTAAGAGGACCAAAAGTAACATCTTCTAATATTGTGGGCATAAATAATTGGTCGTTAGCATCTTGAAATGCAAACCCAATATAACGCCGCACTTCTGCTAAAGTTTTCGGTTCTAATGGAATATCGTTAATTATAACTTTGCCTTTTGATGGCTGTTTTAAACCAATTAAATTCTCTAACAACGTGCTTTTTCCAGAACCAGTCGGGCCCATTAATGCAACTCTTTCTCCTACATTTAATGTAAATGAAATTTCATGCAAAACTGGTTCTTGATTAGGATAAGCATAGGCAAGATTTTGAACTACAATTGGTTTTTGCATGGTTAATTTTTAGTTTTAAATAATAAGTGAACAAATATCGCATAATATTTTACATATTGAAAGACGTTGCATTCGATCGCTTTAACGCGGGGGTAGCAACGTCTAGTAAAAATCAATTTATTAAGTATAAATTGGTGATTAGAAGAATTGGTAAGAAGCTACGGTCAAACTGCAAGCTAAAATACCCATTGCTAACAAAGCAAAACGCTCTTTTATTCTCGGTGTGGAATCTACTGGTAGCATTCCGTTGTAGCCGCGAGCGATCATTGCGGCGTAAACTCGTTCGGCGCGGTCAAGACTGCGGAGATACAAAGCCCCAATCATCGCAGCATTGGCATAGCGCACCCATCCACTCGCACCGTTCAAACCGCGAAGTTTCGCACTACGCTGCATTTGAGTTACTTCTCCAAGCAAAATTTCTAAGTATTGTCCGGCTAATAACAAAGTCTCTTTAAAAGCCCCTGGAAGAGGTAAACCTTTGAGGGCAATGCCGAAACTATGAGGTGGTAAAGTCAATAAAAAGCTATTCATCGTTAACAAACAGATCAAAGAACGAACCAACAAAAAACTTGCTCGTTCCCAACCTAAAGGTAAGGCTAGAAATGATAAAAATATCAGTTCTAAACCTAATAAACCTGTTAATTTACGAACTGGTACGCGCGATGAAACAGCCCAACAAACCGCAATGATTGCATAAGCACCCAGCCAATACCAAGAATTTAATTTCAGAAAAGCTGCCCCAATTACAATTATTAAAGATAACTGCAATCGTAAAGTTAGAGAAAGTTTATGCATTTTTCGGTTTCACTACTTGGGCAATACCCCATGCAACTGCAAAGCAAACGATGCTTCCAACAATTCCAGCAATACTCGTACCGATACCTTCATTATTATTAAATGTGTAGTCTGCAAAAGGTGTTGGGATTGAAATCCGGACTTTTTCCCCCAAGCCAATAAACCCCGAATCTTCAGCAACTTTTTCCAAACCATCGGGCCAAGCTGAAGCAAATAAAGATAGCAATCCAGCAATTAAAAGAATACCTACTACCGGAACAACCCAGCTGCGAATCTGCTCTTGCTCATTCCCCGGCAACAAATCCGGTCTAGCCTTGATTAAATAAGTCAGTACACTTCCAGTAATTAAACCTTCGCCAACACCAATTAGAATGTGTACCCCTGCCATTGCCGGTAAAACTACAGCTAAATTTGCGGTACCCGAAATTGCTAACTCAATGGAAGCTGTAACTGCGGCAACTATTACACTTATTGCTGCTGCAATCCCCGCAGCTAACGGCAAACGACTTTTTGAACCTCCAAATAATCGATGCAAAGTCTGGGTTAAACTCCAACCGACCCAAACCCCAACGAATCCCATGTTAAAAATGTTCGCTCCCAAGGCTGTAATTCCACCATCCGCAAACAGTACAGCCTGAATAATTAATACAGTAGCAAGACACAAAGCACCCGCCCAAGGGCTACCTAATACTATTGCCGCTAAAGCTCCACCTAATAAGTGACCGCTAGTTCCACCCGCTACAGGGAAGTTAATCATTTGTGCGGCAAAAATAAAAGCGGTAGTTAAACCTAATACCGGAGCGCGACGTACTCCAAAAGCATCTTTTGAGCGAACTAAAGCTATACCCAGTCCAGCCACACTCGCTATGGTAGTAGCCGCAGCTACCGGAACGGAAACAAAGCCATCAGGAATATGCATAGTGAAGAGAAATTCTTTATGGTACTACAAAAACTGTAAAAATCATACTTAGCTTATTAATATAAAACATAATTTTTATGTCGAATACAATCCCCTACGGGGGCATTTTTTGTGGTTATCGCGTATGTTTTATATCAATTTAAGATCTGAAAATATACTTTTTTTGAAAATATCTTTTTTGATGAATTACAAAGAATAAAATACTACTAATTTATGACCCTTAGAGACAAAATTGTAATATAAACTACTGTCTAAACATCAGTATAATATGATGGATTATTAGCTTTATGACTTTTATTTAGAAAATAATTAAAATTCTGTAATAGGGAAGGGAAAACAGAAAAAAGGGTAGGTCAGTATAGGAATATTTAAAAAATTAAATACTACTGGATTTGGGAATAAGAATTAAATAATCTGGTTTTTCAACACCTGGGATTTTATAAGTACTAATACTTAAGCAAAAGTCACGAAAAACGAATAATCCAGATATCTTTATAAATAATTGACAATATATCCTAATTAATCTATACTCAATTTTTGATAATACTTGAAAATATTTATCAATTAAGTAGCTTAAGTAATAGCAAAATCATGCACAATCGCTTTGTTCTCAACAAAGATAAAATTTGGAGTCGCCGTCAATTTCTGAAGCTGGGATTGGTTGGGGCTGGTGCATCGAGTGCAGGATTACTTTGGCTTTCACTAACTCAAAGCAAATCGCGAATAAAAATACCACCAATCGATGACGAGATACCTGCCGATCGCCAGAACCCGATGAAGGTATTAAGGAATTTTGATTACGGCACAATTAAGCAAGAAAACGGTCGTAAAATTAGAGAATTCCGCATAACTGCCACAAATGAGACGATTGATTTAAATAGCGCCGTTTCTTTCAATGTTTGGACTTATAACGGACAAGTACCGGGACCAACACTCCGAGCTAAAGTTGGCGATCGCGTCCGAATTATTTTCTTGAATAAAGGGGGACATTCGCATTCAATGCATTTTCACGGTACCCATCCGGCTACTTCGGATGGAGTTCGTCCGGTAACGAATGGGAAGGAGACAATTTACGAATTTGACGCGGAACCCTACGGAGTCCAACTTTACCACTGTCATATAGAACCCGTAACTCGTCACATTAGTAAGGGTTTGTACGGGATGTTTATCATAGATCCGCCCCAACCTCGTCCTCCAGCAGACGAAATGGTGTTGATTATGGCTGGATATGACATTAATGGTGACGACAAGAACGAACTATATGCTTTCAATGGCATACCTGAATACTATATGGATCATCCGATCCGAATCTATCAAAATCAGTTGGTGCGGCTGTATGTGCTGAATCTGATTGAGTTTGATGTTGCCGCGACATTTCACCTCCATGCCAACTTTTTCCAGGTTTATCCTACGGGAATGACTTTAAAACCTACTCACGAAACTGATGTCATCACTATGGGAACTGCGGAACGGCATATTTTGGAATTTTCCTACAAATATCCCGGTAAATATATGTTTCATCCCCATCAAGACATATTTGCAGAACATGGCTGCATGGGTAATTTTGAAGTCATCGAGAGAAGCCGTTCGTGAAAGATTCCGAGATTTTCGTTCTTCCCAAACCTTCCTTAAAGAGGGCTTATAGATGTGAACTACCTACACTGACCTAACGGTACAGTGTAGGCTTCCCAATTCATTGGGGATTGCCTCAACCAAC
>NZ_JAYGHM010000044.1:0-23707 GCF_034931125.1 Rivularia sp. UHCC 0363
CATAATGTCAATATAGAGAAATCAAAAGTAGTCCAAGGCTTTTTTACCGGAGGAAAGGTAACACAGTCAAACGATAATAATCAGAAACCAATAGAAGTTTCGGACACTGTTCCCGCAATGCTGACACCTGGGGAATTTGTAGTAAATTCTAAAGTTGTAGAGAAAAATCTTCCTCTCTTAGAACATATTAACAAAGGTGGTGAAGCAGACGATATCCCTAAAAAACTACAAACATCCGATATTGAGCAAACAAAAGAAAATTCATCTTCAGTTGACCAATTTTTAGGATCTAATCTAAAAAAACAGAACTCCTCGTTTACTAAAAATAAAATCCTTAATTCTCATAATCTTAATCAAAATAATTTAGTTCAAAACAAATCATCAGCAAATAATTATTCATCACCTCCCTTAATTTTTAGAACAAAAAACAATGACACATCTTCTCAGAATGATTTTGATACTCCTGAATCCTGGTCTAGTTTTGAAGAATTAATAAATACAGATAATAATAATTATACAAACTCAAATAATGAAACAAATTATCAGAATAGATCGGGAGTTAGCTCTTCCGATTCTTCTCAAGCATCATCAAATTCGCGAAAAAAATTAAGTCAAAAACATCAGTATGTACCAAAAACACAAGAATTAGATAAAGGTAGTAAAGTTGAGCAAAATGATTTTATCCAAAATAAAGAAAAAAATAGTGAAACCATTAATGCACCATCTGATTCAAAAGAAAATGATGAAATGGTTTTTGAATCTTTAGCTCGCGAAATATATAAGAAGTTGCGACAAGAATTGGAGATAGAGAAAGAACGACAAGGAAGCTATTTAGGGCGGTTAGCTTGGTAAGAAAATTTGGTTTAATTATCTAAGATGAATTTACGGAGATAAAAGAAATGGCTGGTCAATCTATAAACGCTCCACAAAAGCTACAACCACAACTTAATAAAGCTAAACTGAAAGCATATAACGGTGAAGCCCCTGATATTGAGTTAATGTTTAATCCTTCCCAAATTAGTTTTTCTAGAACTAATAATTGGCAGGAAAATTCTGGGAATAGAGGAAGTAGCCTATTACCTAAAATTAACTTTGCTGGCGTTCAACCTTATTCTTTAGAACTTAAGCAAATTATCTACGATACCTATGAAACAAAAGAATCGGTTATGAAGTATATAGATATCATTAAAAAGGGTGTAGAAAAAATTGAAGGCAGTGGTGATAAACGTCCGCCAGTTTATAATTTTATTTGGAAAGACGAGTATTTTTATTGTGTGATAAAAAGTTTAACTTACAATTTAATGATGTTTATGACTGATGGAACTCCAGTCAGAGCTATAGTAGATATATCATTACAAGAAGTTGATAAAAATAATCTTCCCGGTGGAACTGAATCTGCTTCTAAAGCTAATAATCGTCAACCAGATCCCAGATTGGGATAATAACTAGGAGTTTTGATTAATTTTAGCTGGTTACATACCTTTACAATAAACTACAAATACAATTTTTTATGGCTAAGCAAGGTGAGTATGTAGATACAATAAAAATCGAATTAGAGGGACAAGCAGTATCTCAAAATTTAATAAATGATTTGCTACAAATCACTGTAGAAGAAAGTCTACACTTGCCAGCAATGTTTACAATGGTGATACATAATAGCTATTTTTCCCCTAGTGATAAAGACGAATTTCAACCGTGGCGGCATGAAAATTTGTTTGAAATTGGTCAAAAAGTAAAAATCGGTTTTATTGCTAGTACTAGCAAAGACCCAAATTTTGAGAAAGAAGAAGAAGGTTATTTAATTGAAGGTGAGATTACGGCAATTGAGGTTCATTTTAACAATAAGTCAGAAGCTCCGATTATTGTTCGGGGTTATGATAAATCTCATCGACTTCACCGAGGACGACATAATCGCTCTTTTTTGAATAACACTGATAGCGATATAGTACGTAAAATTGCTAAAGAAGTAGGTATAGAAATCGGACAAATACATGAGAGTGGAGAAGTACATGAGTATATTTTTCAAAAAAATCAAACAAATATGCAGTTTCTCCGAGAAAGAGCCGCTCGGATTGGCTTTGAACTGTTTGTAGAAGATGGCAAAATCAACTTTCGCAAACCTGAAACTAAGGAGCTAATAGAATTAGAATGGTTACGTGAAATCACTAGTTTTAGTAGTCGCGTTACCAGCGCAGAACAGGTAAGTGAGGTAGAAGTTCGTGGTTGGGACTACACCCAGAAGGAATTAATTACTGAAACAGCAAAATCAGAGAATGTAATAACTAATACTGGAAATCAAAAAGGAAGTGATTGCTCTAACAAGTTCAACTTTAATAAACCTCCGAAAATCATTGTTGTAGACAAGCCAGTTTCTAGCCCCAAGGAAGCAGAAGTTATGGCTCAAGCTTTGTGCGATGAACTGGGAGGAGAATTTGTTTATGCTGATGCCAAAGCTGAAGGTAATCCTAATATTCGACCAGGACGCTTTGTAAATCTAAAAAATATGGGTAAGCGCTTTAGCGGTAAATATTACATTACAGAGACACGTCACCTCTATACTAAGGAAGCTTACACCACGGAATTTGGTATCCGAGGATTACGCGCAGGTAATTTATTTTCTTCAGTTTCTCAGCAAAAACATTTAAAACCCGGTGAAACTTTTTTAGTCGGAATTGTTACTAACAATCGAGATCCAAAAGGTTTAGGTCGAGTTAAAGTTAAGTTTCCTACTCTTACAGAAGAACATGAAAGTTACTGGGCTAGAGTGGTTGGTGTTGGTGCGGGAAGTTTAAGGGGTTTTTATTCCTTACCTGAAATCAATGATGAAGTTTTAGTTGGTTTTGAACATGGAGATATTCATCGTCCCTATATTATTGGTGGTGTCTGGAATGGTAAGGACAAAACTCCCTGTGAATTAAATGACGCTGTACAAGGTGGTAAGGTGCGTTTGCGAACTATTAAAACTCGCACTGGTCATACCATTGAGTTTGTCGAAGAAACGAAAGGATCGAGTAAAGCTGGTATAAAAATCGAAACTGCTGGAGGTCATAAGTTACATTTAAATGATACCGATAAGTCTGTAGAAATTCAAACCAGTGGGGGTCATCAAATGTGTCTTGATGATACATTGAAAAAAATAGAGCTTAAAACCACAATCGGTAGTGAAATTAAGATGGCTGATCTCGGTCCACTTGGTCCTACTGTTTCTATTAGTTCTATGGGGAATTTGGTATTCAAAGCTAATACGGCAATTTTTACCAGCAGACCAATACTGCCAATCCCACCAACTGTTCCACCTGGGTTTCCTTAGTATTTAGAGGTAGTCTCAATCAAAAAATTTCATCACTTGCGACTTTCCAAGGACGTAAAAGATGACCTGAGAAACTGTTAGAGAAACTCTTATGTCTCTTTTAATCTATACTGTACTAAAATTTCTTGTTCGCGATCGCAGTATTTGCGGTAAAGTTCACAAAATCGCGTTGCTCCCAGCAAATCTTCCCTACTGCAATGAGCGATATATCACTCTCCCCAGGAACCCTTCGTTGTTGATTCGAGCATACACTCGCAGGCAAGCCTGTACCTCTCCTGGAATACCTCCAACCTTCAGTGGCAGGTCATAATCTTTGGATGATGAGCTGCGAATATCCGCGTATAGTCCTGATAATTCTCGAATTCGCACATCATGACCTTGGTCTTGCGCTTTTTGGGCAATTTTCCTAAGTATGCGTCGCGATCGCTTTTTCAATTCGCCCCACCAAGAGTCAGAATCAACGGGTGGAATAAACACTAGGGAGTGTATTGCCTCATCTACAGCAATCCAAGCCTTGAGAAACGATAGTGGTTCTTCATCTGCATTTTTTTCAGCTTTTAGTGTATGCCCAAAGCGTTGTGTGAGAGCGGTAATGTACTTTTTGCGCTGTTCTGGTTTTGAATGCAAAGAGATGGTATCAAATTTATATACAGTTTCCAAAGCGTGGTGTAAATCTGCATCTAAATTAATAAAAGTTATACAAATAGATACAAGACTTGCCAGTAAATAAAGATCCTCAGACAAATCCTCAGATTCACTTCCCTGTAAAACTTCAGATTCTAAACGTGCTTCTTTAGACAAGCACAAACCTTTCGCCCGGACACTTCCTTTAAGTCCAGGGTAAATATCTTCATTATTTTTAAAGGGAAGTTGATCCCGATTCGATGCATCTTCTTTACTTCCAGCTTCTTGAGCCAGTTCCAAAGCTCTTTTTCTCCAAGAGCTAGCCATCTTTTTTGGAATGCGTAATAGTTTCCATTGAATCTCGTTCCATAAATCCGAATCTGTCTCACTTTTAAGTTGGAAATCTCCCAGATATGTGCGTAATTCTCGGTCAGATTCAAAATGTTTTTTTAAATGCCATAATTTAAACTTATCAGTGTTCAACTCATCAGTGGGTGTAAGATTAGATGGAATGCTAGGAGCCGATGTCGATTCTTGGATATCTTCCGAATTTGAATCTTCTTGCGGCATGATAACCTCGTTCTGACTTTGGTTTGTGGCACTAGCAGCAGAAGGGGGTTGGCTTAAGTTTCGGACTTCTTGTAGTTCTTGCAGCACCGCATCACATATCTCGGCTCCAGGGTCTTGTGGAAATTCTGTGTGAGCCTTCTTTAAGAAAGACTCTACTTCCTCTAACTTAATCCCTAGAAACCAAGCTATGTTAGAACCATTCATAGCTAGTAGCTGACGTAGGTGGTGCATAAATATTGCCTAGTGTTATACGTTATATTAATATGAACTTCCCGGAGCAAATGTACTAAATAGTATTAAAAATCTTGTTGGGCAACGAATCTAACTTTTGATGCAAATACCTGTGTGCCAATATAGCGGTTTTCCTTTGAATCAAATACATTTTTAAATTCCCAAATGTAAGGACGTAAAAGATGTAAGATTTTACGTCTCTACAAGGTGTATTGTACTCAACCGAGAACTGCTATATAAGCCTTATAACTATTATTACAGGTTCATGTCATTCATTGGTTATGAATCGCTCAGGATCAAACTTAGCTGTTTTTGCTTAGGAAAAGCTCAGATTAATGTATACCAGAAAACGGATCTCGCTCTATATTAACTTCATTGGGTTGCAACTCCAGTTCAGCGCGAAAAACGTATCCTTCTTCTTTAAGGTGTTCTTTATTTTCTGATTCGAGGTAGGGAACTTCACCAGCATGTATCCGTAGCATACCATTTTCATCAAGACTAACGCGATATTCACAAGGGAACTCTGTATCTACATTTGGTTTGCTGAGTTCATCAATTCTGAGCCATTTTTTTTCATTTTTTTCGGAATCTATCTGACATATATATAAGGTGTGCTTGCCACTTTCGGGAAAACCAGGCAAAGGTTGACTAATTAAACCATTTAATGCCTGTGGTTCGGTATCGCTGCTATAGTGAAACTTTTTATTTTTAATATTCTGAGTATTATCTTTAACAGCTTCAAAGACTAGATGATATCCATTTGGATTATCTACAGCCGATGATTCTAACACATTGACGGCAATATCCCATTGCAATTTTCCTTCATCGAATAGTGCTTCTTGTTCAATTACTTGATTCACATTAATGCCATCACCATCAATTAAATAATGAGGTTCTTCCTGACAAAGGAGAATACTAATATTCAATGCGGAATCAATTTCAAATTGAATTTTGATGTGCTCTTCAAACCATTTTTCATTCTTGGCTTCAGGTATCCAATTTTGGAGTTCCTGGCGCAGTTTGTTCCCATTGAAGCTACCCCATAGTTGTAATTGCCCGCGCTCATAGTCTTGACGGTAAATAATGTTGCTCAATTGTATACCTAGCCACTCAGTGCGAACCTTTGCTACCTTGTCATTGGGAGAGATTTGATAAAGCTCTGTTCCTGCTTTAAATACATCTGGCAAATCACTGCTTTGGGTTTTCCGTTTAAAGTTACACGGTAGATAATAAAATAGGTTTTGAACATCAATACGCAGTTGATTGCTTCCCTGACGCAGCAAACCCTTCGCTTCTTCCGGGGTGAATTTCAGTCGTCTCATCTTTTCGGCATAGCAAGCTCCAGCAGAAGTCCCTTGCTTGGTAAATTGTGGGTCAAAGGTGATACGCTCTGGATTCCACAGGAAATAATCGGACTTGCTAAATTGTTGATAGATTTCACGCTTAACTAAATCGAGATTGCAAGTTTGACCAGATAGAATCAACCAATCAACTTTTTCTGTTTCTATTTTCTCTTGTTGTGTGTCAGAATCATCATTATTAGCCAAGCGACTTTCCATCAGACCTTTAGCAATGCCAACAGCTTCTTTAATTACCGAATGTGCAGCCCGTTCAAATTGTTGGCTGTCTAATGTGACAGAAAGTTTAACACTTTGTTGGCTTGAGATGTTAATCTCCACTTGGCTTAGCAGGTCAGAAATTTGCTGCTCGGAGAGAGTATAGGTTAAAGCAGAACCATCTAGTGGTATTTTTTGTCCTAGTTTTAGTTTGGCTTCCTCAGCATAATCCCAGAGGGTATAAAAGGTTTGCAAGCGTTGGGGAGTGTCTTTCCAACGGGTGGGTAACACTTTCTCCGCAGCATCTAGAGCTTCTTTGTAAGCAGTAGAATCATTTTCTGGGCGCTCTTTATCTATACATTTCAACAGCGAGCCTTGCTTGTATTTACCATCTTTTTTGATAAAGCCCTCGTCCAATTTGGGAATTAAATCATTAAGTGTGTCATTCTTCAGTTCACCTGTTGCGATCGCACTTAGCAAGCTATCAACTATTGCCACTTTGAGCAATCGAAATATTCGCAGAGTAATTAACTCCCCGCCTAATTGTAAATGACCCGAAGAACCTAACAGTTTAGGAGTAATTTCATAATAGCGTCCCCCAAGACCCCGGTCTTTATCATTCTTAAATGAAGGAGTTATATCTGATAAAGTTAGTTTAATCAAGGCTATGTCAGTTGTTCCCCCACCAATATCTAAAACAAGGACGTTTTGCGACCATTTGTCACCTTCTCGACGACAACGGGTTTTAAAGGACTCGATACCAATATTGATGTAGCCACCAAATTCTCGCCAAAGGTAGAACATTACTACAGCAACAGCTTCGTCGTAAGTCGCTTGCACATCCTCAATCCCAAGCTCTTTTACAAGCTGCTTCACCTGGTTGCGAACAATTGGTGCTGCGACGGTAGGGTAAGTTACTACTGCTGTTTGAAAATTTCCTTTAGAAAACTTGCGTTTTCCTGATCTACGGTAGTTTTCCGTTAACTCAATGAGGTGCGCCCAAGCAGCTTGAATCAGCTTTTCAACTGCAATTGTTTGTAATTTCCCGTCTATAGTAACTGGTAATTCTCGTTGTTGACCAAAGTAGCGTTTGGGTGAGTGGTGAAATTTGCTGATTATTTTCTCTAAGGAACTGTTTTCTAGTTGAGCAATCGCATTATTTTTGTTCATCTTTACTTGTTTACCCATGCTGACTTTTAAAGGATTCAAACTGATAATTTCTAATTCGCTGGGAATTTCTGCAATCCTACTATCAATATCAAGAACAACCGGGATCAGATTTTGAGATTCTAGGGTAGGTATGCGGAACACCTGATGATATATCTGGTAAAGTTTTTTGCTAACGGCTTTACGAAACTTTTCAGTATTACCCAAACACAGTTCGATTTGGCGAATAGCTTCTACACGTAGCTGATTGCTATCACCTCTAAAAACTTCATGCAGCTGACCTGGTTCTTTTTTTAAACTATTGCTAATGTCGCCGAGAAACTGTTCCCACTCGCTAGAATTTACACCTGGTACAGCCTTATTGGCAGGTGAACTTAGCCATTTTGATAATAGCTCGAACAATTTCATCTCCTGCTCTTTTTGCAGAATATCTGGAATTTCTACATTTATTGGATCGAAAAGTGTCACTGTGGAATTAGATGTACCAAAATCCATAGCAAACCAACCGGGAAATTCTTGTGGCTCTTCATTGCTATTGTTTCGGTTTGGTTTGATAGGACTTGTTGTAGTTTCCATAGGTTGTGTTGATTGAGCTACTGTATTAGTTTCCATCGGTTGTTTTGATTGAGTCATTCTATTAGTTTCCTTAAGTTGTGTTAATTCAGATCGAAGTGCTGATATGTCCTGTTCCAAATTGAATAATCTGACCTTAAAGCGTGATAATCTAGCCTTAAGACCTGAAAGTTTAAGTAAATAGTTAACAAGAAAACTGACTATTTTACGCAATGTAAAATTATTAAAACATCTGTGGTGAAGGCTCCTGAGCCATACCTTTCGTAAACGGCGAATGATTTGTTCCACTGTGTTTCACTCGCAACTAACTAGTTATTAATTTTACTAGATAAATACGTAGTAAAGCAAAGGAGAATTCAAGTTTGATGGCATTTCTGAAACAAGATTGTACTTTACTAACTTCCCTAACTAATTATTAAGGATAGAAGTCGAGGCAATTTGCGACAGAATCGACGAAATAGGATTGGCTTGGTTAGCTTCTTGTTTGTCATCTACAATAAACCTTAGCAATACATCATTTTTTTTAAGTTGGTACAGTTGAGGAATCAATTGATTTAATATATGTGAAATTGCATTATCGACTTTCTGATTTATTTGGCTTACATACTCAATTAGCTGTAGACTTATGCTAGCAGTTATCTCATCTCGCAGCCGTTGCACTAGAAGAAGTTGGTTTTGGGTAGAGTTTTGAGGATTGATTTTGCTGTATTCTGGTGCCCAGTAAAAAATTTGACCATGATTGTGTTTCCCATCCTTACGTGCAACGGGAAATGCTGTTTCTGTATCAATTGGTTTTTGATTTTTAAAGGCTACTCCGATGATATAATCTTCATTTAGTTTCGGGTCCTAACCTTGATACACGACAGCAAATATATCCGCCTCATCCTCACCAATTTTGTCCGCGATGTCTTCTTCCATTTGTTCACGCAGAATTCCTTGGAGATATTTAATCTCTGTATCTAATTGATTTGACAAATTATTTAACAAGTTTTTAACTGCTTCTTTAATGCATTTACGGGCAAATTCTTCTAGTCCCTTAACAGTATTGCCAAATTCCTCATAAAAATCGTCGCTTTTAGTAGGGATGTTATTAGTCGGACGCTTTCTTCGACGAAACGGTTCTTCTTGATTCTCATTTGGAGATGGGAGTGCGATTATGCCATTTTGCGCTCTACTAAACAGCAAATTCCATTGCTTCCAGTCTAGTATTCGGTATGTTACTTCATCTTTGACTACATCGCTAACGGCAATTCCTTGCCAGTCTTTGAGCGGTTCTTTTCCTAAATTATCTTGGAATTCCTTGTAATTAGAGTACATTTGACCTAGATGGGAGCGTAAGTCTTTTAAAGCTTGACTTTCTTCCTCCAATATACCCTGTTCCAATAATATCCTTTTGAGTTTCTCCTGTTGTTCACCCAAAGTATTTGCAGCCCGATGAGTGTCTTCATCTAATTGTTTGAGACCATGAGCAGCTACGTGTTGTAGCAATAATTTTCGTAGTTTACCGATACCGCCGTCAAGTGCAAAACACTTAAGCTGATTACCCAGAGGACTAGCTGAGTTTTTTTCCAAAAGCCGTTGGCTTAAGACTCCCCACTTTTGACTTATCTCCTTAGACTCTTTTAGAAAACTAGGATCTTGCAATTTCCCTAAGAACTCAGCAGAACCTGCTTCCACTTCACCAGAAAGTTCTGCTAATTTTCCTAGACCCATGAGTTGGTCTAACAAAACGATGCGCTCGGGTTGGCTTGTAAATACTTTTGCGTCGTTGATGATAGTCCCTAATCCATTCAATGCTTGCAAAACAGTTTCTTCTGTTAAGGTAGTGTTAACATTAGAATTAATTAGTTGACCAAGTTTTATTTTAGCGTCTGCACCTAAAAGCTGATTAAATCGACCCACACCTACAAGGATGAGATCCTTAAGGTTTTGTCCGCTTTTTTGTTGCTCCATCATCGTGAAGATTTTATTGGCACCACCGCTTCCTGGCCTTTCACCGTTAAGTAAAATGAGAGTTGTCTGTACTGACTTTAATTCTCGCAGTGAGACAAAAGTATCCCGCATTCCCGAATTAGCTGCCCCTAACCCTGGAAAATCTAAGAGAATAAACTTTGAGGTATCTTGTGTTGTTCCTAGATTCCAAATTTCTTTGGATATTTTGACATCAATATTTATGCGCCGGATGAGTGAAAAGCTGTTTTGCAATACCTCTGCTGAAAGTTTGTTTTTATCTACAGATCCCTTGTTAAATAAAGGTATATCTTCAAATTTAAAATCTTGATTTAGAGCCGGTATACCACTAACTAGCTCTAAGCCTTTATAAGCGGCAGTCTTGTGAGCAATCTTTAGTTTTTTCCCGCATAAATCTGCCTTATAAGAGATATAAGTGCGAATAAAAATCACTAATTCTCGAAGTGCATAACGTAGTTCAACGTTTTGAGTTTTATTCCATGCTTGTTCGCACCAATTCTCGAAAGGATTTGGGGTCTGTTGATTCAATGTTGTTGAGTTCACTTGAGGTAAAGCAGGAAGTTCCGATCCAGCTTCTTTTGCTCGTTTCCGTGCTTCATTTAACATAAACTGCAAGCACTCTTGAACCTCTTGCTCGGAAAGATACTCTACAGTATAATTAACAAACTCCGTTGTTTTGTAACCATCTTGTGGAATCAGATGGATGGCAGTGACATTACCTGTGGTGGGGATATCGCTGACTGGCAGGATACCACCGTAGCCGATTAAACTTTCTATCAGTTGGGTTTTTCCACTACTAAATTCTCCCATGATGGCAATTTTCACGGGGGAAGATGCTTGTTCCACGGTTTTGTTAGCGGCTTCTTCAATTTTCTTAAGACACTCTTTAAGTTCAGAGTTATTTAAAATTTCATTTTCCTCCGACTTATTTCGTTCTAACAATTTTATTTTTTGGAGTACAGATTCGCCATACTCTTTATATTTATACAAGTTATCCAACATTTTTTGAGATTCGGAATCTTCTTCTTTTACTGCTTCTTCTACTGACGGTTCCTCATTTTCGTCAGATGAGAAGTTTTGCCCATTACCCTCATTTGCAACAGGTGCTAAATCCTGCTTGTTATCAACTTGTGGGGACGGTTTATATTTGATTTCTGCAAGCCATTTATTTATATTTTCTTTTAAACTTTTCTGAATTTTCTCTTGCAAAACAGTCACATCCTGTAAATTAAACTCTTTATTTTCTTCCTGAATCGCGCCTGAAAGTCCAACCTGGTCATTTACAACTTGCAATTCAGGAGTCTTTGCAGAAAGTATTTTAATCTCCCTTAATACCTGATTAATGATATCTTCCGTAGTTTTATTACTATTTTGAATGTCATTTTGAATACCTTCATTTTGTTCTACTAATCTTTCAATTTTCTCTATGATTACTGCATCTTCTATTTCTACTTTTGTTGTGGTATCTTCCGGTGTCGGATTTAGTAATTTTTGTCGTAACTTTTCTCCAAAAATGGAGACTAATTCGTTTAGTACAGATGGTACTACTTGCTCAAGTACAATGGATGTCAATACGTCTAACATTGAATAAATCTCCTATTGCTTAATTCCAAACTCTTTGGTGGATAAAAGGTAATCACCAACTTAAATCTAATTTTTTCGGCCCAAAACTATAATTCAGGGACTTACTTCTTGCATAACCAAGCATAGATACTATCAAGCGTCTTCAGAACATCTTTGATAAATTGTCAACCTTCTTAAACAACTCCAATTGACTCAGAATCTCCCGGTTCCAGCCAAATAACTTTTGACAACAATTTCGCTCCAATGAACGATAAGTACTTGTGCAAAATTAATTGTATATTGTCATTGCGAGTGCAGCGTTCATCGAAGATGTTCCCGAAGGGTAGCGAAACGAAGCATATGTCCTTCGGACACGCTGAGCCGCACTGCGTGAACGCGAACGCAAGGAGTTGGGATTGCTTCAGTTCGTTCGCAATGACACAAATAATTTTGCGTACCCACTTATTGAAGTGTATGCGAAATGATCGGACATTTTCTGCATTTGGATCTCCTAAAGAATAATTTGTTTTTCCCGCTTCTATTCTTATATAGGTTCAACTTCAATCAACTTATTCACTTGGGACAAAAAAACTTGTTTTAGAGTCATCGTAGTCGCAATTGAACCAAATCATCATAGCCATGTTAAGCATCAGCGGCAGGGTTACTATGTTGGCAATCTCTCGCTGGGCAGGAATTGGCGGTAGTCATAGGACAGTAATAAGATTTTTTCATACAGTCATACCGTGGGCAACAGTATTTTGGATATTTTTTCGTCAACATTTGTTTTGTCCAAACGATGTTTATTTGTTGGCAGGAGATGAAGTAGTAATAAGCAAATCTGGAAAAAAACATACGGATTAGATAGTTTACCGGGTGTTAGTCCAGTGGTAGAAAAACATCAGTTAACTTGTTTATGAGTCTGATTTCAATTATTCTTCTGTTTCTTCATCTTCGTCGTCGTCTTCGTCTTCCCGCCAATGGAACGATTTTAACCACTGAGCAAATTGTGAGGTTCTTCTAGTTCCATCCTCAACTCTATAAAAAAGGCTCTGTATACTGGATATAAATCCTGTTATTTGAGATATTAATCTGTCCACAATGTATCACCTTAAATGAGTTTGTCACTACTATTATAAAAGATTAAGAAAAATATAAATTCGACCTTTGGCGAATAGGCTAATACGTTATATAGCAATATTTTTGATCTATATATGTATCCATATTTATCGCAAGGACTGTGACAATGCCAAACCCACTTTACAGTCAAAGAAAGGAATATTTAGGGACAGGTTGGGCTTTTCCACTACAAATGAATGTGCAGGGAGGAATACAGTTTAGTTACGAAGAACAAAAAGTTAGAGAATCAATTTGGCTTATCCTTCGTACTAGCGTAGGTGAGCGCGTTTATCGACCGAATTTTGGATCGCGCTTGTCAGAGTTAGCTTTTGCTCCCATGAATAGCGAAACTCTACTGCAAATTCGCATATATGTTGTAGAAGCTTTAGAAGTTTGGGAACCGCGCATTATTCTTGATGAAGTTCGCACGGATGCCGACCCAGTACGTGGCAAAGTAGATATTATCGTTAATTATAAACTTAAAAATTATCCCGATACTTACAGCTTTGTTTATCCTTATTATCTGCTTTCGTCTATAGAATCATAAATATAACATTTATAGAACTTATACACTCGTTGCGAATTTTCAATAGTTTGAGATGATTCGCATATAAAGGTGAATGCTCCCTTGCGTCATAATGCCAATTTTACTTTGGTCGAGCGAGTATTAGATATAGGCAACAAGATGCACCGAAGCAGTAAGAATATTACTCCAACATCCAAAATCCAAAATCCAAAATCTAAAATAATAAAACTGTGGAATTTGACTTTTTACCAAAATTACCTTCTTCCAATTTAGACGATCGCAACTTTGATGATTTGGTGGAAGAATGCATTATGCGTATTCCTCGCTACTGTCCTGAATGGACAGATCATAACCTGAGCGATCCAGGAATTACGATGATTGAGTTGTTTTCTTGGTTAACAGACCAAATGCTGCTTAGGTTTAACCAAGTACCTCGTAAAAATTATGTTGCTTTTCTGGAATTATTAGGTATTCGTCTGCAACCTCCAGCTCCAGCTCGTACCGAATTAACGTTTTATTTAAGTTCGGATTTACCAGAAACTTATATAATTCCAGAAGCATCTGAGGTATCTACGGTGCGGACTGAAACTTCAGAAGCGATTACTTTTAGTACCGATTCGCCTTTGATAATTGCTAAACCCCGACTGCTACACTTTCTAACCGCGCAAACAACAGAAGTAAGACCCCAATCATTGCGGGAAAGAGTTACTGTTACGTGGAATCGTCACTCAGATGATTATTGGGAAGGTAGCGAGCAATCAATATTTGAAGAAGAACCTCAGTTAGAAAATTGTTTTTACTTGGTTATTGATTCCGACCAACCTTTGGATGGAAATGTCTTAGAAATTAGTTTCAAAGGGGCTAGCGCAACACCCACTGGTATCAATCCCAATTTGCCACCACGTCGTTGGGAAGCTTGGGATGGCAATAATTGGCAGCCAGCTTTGTTACAAGAAGCAGATGATAAAACACGAGGTTTCAGTTTTTACGAAATAATCCAACAAGGGGGTAGTGCAGAGCAAGGTGCAGAAACACGCTTGCACTTACCCCAAACATGGCCCGCCACAAATTTTACTTCTTATCGCGGTCGCTGGTTGCGGTGCATATATTCACAATCGCAAACAAATCAACCTGGTTATAACCGTTCTCCACGGATTACCGCTTTGGGAGTAAAATCTATTGGTGGTACGGTGCGAGGTTCTCAAAGCAATCAAAAACAAGATGAACGTTTGGGAATCAGTGATGGTAGCCCAGGACAAACTTTTCAACTGCAAGAAACGCCCGTTTTAGAACGTCGAGAGAATGAATATATTATAGTTATTCCCCCTGATGGCTTACCTCAAAAATGGCGAGAAGTAAGAGATTTTGCTGATAGCAAATCGGAAGAGAAACACTACATTATTGATTCTATTTCTGGTACGGTTCAATTTGGTCCTTTAATTAGAGAACCCGGTCAAATTAAACGCAAGACCGAAATTCGTAAAAGTATTCAGCAAGCATCAGTCAACAGTATTCTTTTTCAAGAAAGCCAAATAGAAATAAATAACCAAGAACATCATCAATATGGAGCAATTCCCGTCCGGGGTGCTGAAATTAGAATGGTTGCTTATCGCTCTGGAGGAGGTAGACAAGGAAATGTTCAAACCGATACTCTACGATTTTTGAAATCCGCAATACCCTATGTTGATAGTGTCACTAACCATATACCAGCTATTAACGGAGCAGATGCAGAGTCCCTAGAGCAAGCAGTTATCAAGGCTCCACGAGTTTTACGCAGTCGCGATCGCGCCGTTACAAGTGAAGATTTTGAAGTTTTAGCCCAAGAAGCTGGTTTAGGAGCAATAGCCCGCGTCCGTTGCTTAAGTGCTGATAAAACACAACAAGCAGGTACGGTGAGTTTGATGATTGTTCCTCAAGCGAATACTGATGCAATCGCTCGTGGCTTGGGTTTATCTCCAGAGAAATTTGATTTAAGTCCGAAACTGCAAGAAGATATACTGAGCTACTTGGATCAAAGAAAATTATTAGGAATACGATTACAAATTCAACAGCCAGAATATGTCGGAGTTTCCGTACAAACAGGAATTGCCTTAGAACCAATTTACGACAATCCTGGCGCTCGTGACGAAATTATCCGCGACATCAAAATATCATTGTATAAATTTTTAAATCCTTTAACTGGTGGAATCGACGGAAATGGCTGGTCTTTTGGAAGACCTTTGTACGAATCAGACATCGTGGCATTACTCCAACAAGCGCGGGGTGTGCGTTACCTCGGTCAGGTGGTACTATTTCCCATACGCAAGCAAGGAAATACTTGGGTACGTCAACCATCCCCAGAGAGAATTATTGATCCTGGCTTACAAGGTTTAATTTGTTCTTGGGATAATGTCGATTTACGTTCGAGTCATGTGGTCAATATCCTTAATCCTTAAAAAATCAACATATCGCATTTATATAATTTTTTATGGTACATAGCCTTAGTAATTCCCCAATCAAAATTGACTTAAATCCAATGCAAATTCCAGAGGCTTTACCTGGAAATGCTTTGGCTTTTACTGGCTCGCAACAAATTAATGTTATTGACCATAGCTTGGTTTTGCATCCCGGACAAGCAAGCGAGATAATCGTAAACTTAAAAAATTTGACCGCAAGTCCTTTAAATATAGAGTTGCAAATCGAGACAAACTTTCCTTTTCAATGTCACGTGGGAATGGAAGGTAATGAAATTGCACCTAGAAAACAGATGCAAGCTGTACTTCGTTTTCTAATTCCTGAAGACTTTTTTGAAAATCAGCAAGCAATTGCTGCTAATAAACAAGAGAAATTAGAAATTGACTTCCACGGTTGTGTAAATATACAAATAGATCCAGAAACAGAACGAGAACAAATTCAAAAAAGCGATAAATTTAATTTATATATTCGTCCTTGGTCTAATTACATGGAACTTTTGCCACTTCTATATCGAGAAGTGGACTTGATTGGTCGATTCATGAAGATATTTGAGGAGACTTATCAACCAGTAATAAACAATTTTTCGGTTATGTGGGCAAATCTTGACCCTTTAACAGCACCGCAAAAACTACTACCATTTTTAGCTTATTGGGTTGGTTGGGAAGTAGATAGAAAATGGGATTTAGACAAACAACGTCGTTTAATTCGTCATGCTCTTGAACTATATAGATGGCGAGGAACTCGTAAAGGTTTACGTCTTTATTTACATTTATATACGGGATTACCTTTAGATGACGATATAGAAAACGAAGGTAATAAACATATAAGTATTACAGAACCTTTTGGTAATAGTTTTATTCTTAATGAAGCAGAATTAAATAATGCAGTATTAGGGGGAGGACAAGCTTATCATTTTGTTGTACGATTGCGCTACGATAAAAATGAAAATGTTGTCAGCAAAGAATTAGCATCACTGATTATAGAACAAGAAAAACCCGCTTTTTGTACCTACGAATTATATATAGAAGTCGAAAGTTAAAGTAGATTTTTATCATTTTTATCAAAAATATAAAAAATTAGACGGGAGCATCCTAAATTTTTACTATTGTAGTTCCTTAACGGACTACCAAATAACCATTTTTTTTTAACCTTCTACTAGAAAAAATCTAAAATCTAAAATCTAAAATCCAAAATCCTATGTCTCATCCATTTCCCCAACCATCAATTCAACCATTTGATCGTCTTCAAGCAGCGGATGGTTTACTTATCAATGCCGAACGTTGGCGCAAGGCACATGATTACCATCGTCAGCGACAAAATACTCACTATCAGTGTTTAAATCAGCCAGGAATTGTTTGTGGTTTAGGAGTGCGAAATATTCCTGCACCGAGGGATGTCCAAGCTAAATATAGAGATGGACGTTGGGTGCAAATTCAACCCGGAATTGCCATTGATTTAGCTGGTAATTTAATAGTTGTACCCACAGCTTTTAATTTCCCAATTGATTTAGAAGTTGCTAATACCGATTCAATTTTAGTTTATTTAACAGTCAGTTATGTAGATCCAGAAGATTTGCGATCGCCAAATTCCAGAGAGATAGTTACAGAAGCTTATCGGTTTGACCAAAGAAACTCTACACTTAATATTTCCGAAATAGAAATTTGCCGCATACTCTTACAACCAGGACAAAAAGAGATTAATCAAGCAAATGATATATTTTTCCCCGGTTATAACGATATAGATTTACGTTTTCGCCGTCAAGCACAAGCGCGTCCGCAAGCAATTTTACGCCTAGCACAAATTAATCATAGCGATGCGGAATGCGCTCGTAATTTCTTTAATTTATCTTACTTCTTACAATCAATCGAACCTTTATATCCCTATTTTAGGGGTCTTGACGAACCAGAACAAATAAGTTTGTCCAAAAAGATTCAAGATTACGATTTACTATATCTTACAGGTCAACAAGAATTATCTATTAATAGCGTCGAGTTTGAATCTTTAAAAAACTATTTAAATACAGGAGGAATGCTTTTAGTTGATGCGCCAGGAGATGCAGAAGCTTTAATACAAAGCACTTATACGTTGGCTCAAAAGCTAAACATTACTTTGAAAAAATCTACAGAATTACGACGCGATCATTCTCTAAGAACGCGACCTTTTTTATTTGCGGGTTTACCAGCAGTCAATAAAAAAATAATTGAGATAATAACTGGTGGAGGAATAATTTTAACAATAGGCGATTTAGCATCCGCTTGGGGATTAGATAAAGAATTACAAATGCCCAGATTAGCAATTCGTACCGCTCAAGAATTCGGAATTAATATTGTTTATTACGCTTGGAAACGCCGTCAGTTAATTGGTTTGCAACAAGAAGATGATTCTGGAAAGTGGTAGTTATTTAGATCGGTGAATAATTTGGAAGTAAGTAAGTTGGCGTAAAAAAATAACATTATATAAAGGAATGTAAATCAAGCTCAAACTCTTTCCCCCTTTGCCCCCTACCTCTGGCATATATTACTTGTAGGATGCTGTGACAGTTCGCTTGATTTCTAACGTAATATAATGGTTTTTCTGTCACGCACCAACTAAGACTGGCATATTTTACTTGTAGGGTGCTGTGACAGTTCGCTTGATTTCTAACGTAATATAATGGTTTTTCTGTCACGCACCAACTAAGACCTTATGACAATTACAGATTAATTTAACTCTTAATTTGGAGTTAATTTTTGTTTAAGAGTTCATAACGGAGGAAAAATATTTATTTACTCCACTAAGGTCACAAAAGCTAGCTAAAAGTCTAATTTGCTTTCCCCTGATTTATATTATTATTTTGATTAATAGGTTTGATATCGCAATCGATTTCTTCCACTCTTGTTTACTTTGCAGCTAGTCTCCTGTCCGAACTTAATAAATTATTTGCGATCGCGACCTTTTCTACTAATCAGGCACTATCAAGCCCCCAGCAAATAGAGAAGCGGTGGTTAGGTAAAATATGTCAAAATCTAAAAATAAATTATTTTTAGTTATGGTTACATACAATGCATCCTGGTCATATTCTCCGCAATCACTATAAAATTATTAAGGAATTGGGACGCGGTAACTTCGGAATCACCTATCTAGCAGAAGATTTAGATTTACCGGGAAATCCTCTATGTGTTGTCAAAAATTTACTACAGAGCCAAAATCCAGAAGAGTTACAAGATTTTATTGCTTTTTTTGATAAGGAAGCCAAAGCTCTATCACGCTTAGGTAATGAGTGCAGTCAGATTCCACGGCTTTTTGCCCACTTTCAAGAAGGTGGTGAATTCTATCTAGTACAAGAATATGTTGATGGACATGATTTGAGTCAAGAAATTTTTCCTGACAACAAGTTAAGTGAAGCTCAAGTAACGCAGCTTTTAATCGAGATTTTAGAAGTATTAGCATTTGTTCATAGCAATAATATCATCCATCGAGACATAAAAGCACAAAATTTAATGCGTCGTCATAGTGACGGCAAGATAGTATTAATAGACTTTGGAGCTGTCAAAGAAATTAATCAATTAAGAACTAATTTTCAAGAGCTAACCAATGCCACTGCTAGAATTGGTACTGAAGGCTATATGCCTTATGAACAATTTTGTGGTTATCCTAAGTTATCCAGCGATGTTTATGCAGTGGGGATGTTGGGAATTTATGCTTTAACTGGAATTAAACCTAAGCATTTACCGACAGATGCGGATAAATTTCATGAAGTTATTTGGCAAGATAAAGTTTCGGTTAGCTCACAACTTGTAAATGTGTTAGATAAAATGGTGCGTTCTAATTTTAAAGAACGTTATCAAAATGCTGGTGAAGCTTTGCAAGCACTGCAAATAATATCATCAGAATCTACCACACCTACTGTGTCTTTAGCTCCGGGACTTTCTTCGGTTTCGCTACCTGTATCTTTTCCTGGTTTAAATAATGTTTT
Source organism: Rivularia sp. UHCC 0363 (assembly GCF_034931125.1). Classification (NCBI taxonomy): domain Bacteria; kingdom Bacillati; phylum Cyanobacteriota; class Cyanophyceae; order Nostocales; family Rivulariaceae; genus Rivularia; species Rivularia sp. UHCC 0363. The sequence goes on from NZ_JAYGHM010000044.1 coordinate 19,617, forward strand.
AAATAAAAGGTTTTTTATTAGTTTTGGAGTTGTATTTAGTTTGGTTTTTGGGGTAGTTATTTTATTTCCGTTTCTTTCGGGCAAGCTTAAAGCTAATGCTCAAATATGTCTAGCAGTGATGGATTTTATACCTACTCAATTTCAAACTGAATTAAAAGATAATGAAAGCAAGAAATTCTATACATTATATGGAGATATGAAAGATAGTAAGTTCAACGGTTGCGGAATCTGGATTGCAAGCAGTGGTAATAGGTATCAAGGGATATTCACAGATAGTAATTTGAATGGAATAGGAAAATTATTCCTATCTCAAAATGGTGACGAATATGAATATGAAGGAAATTTTCAAAAGAATCAGTTTCACGGTGAAGGAGTATTAAACTTATCAAAGTCGACAAAAAATAATTATTTGCATACCTACAAAGGGAGCTTCCAAAATCGTAAGAAGAATGGCTTTGGTGAATTCTTGGATAGCAATGGTTGTCGATATGTAGGAGAATTTAAAGATGATAAGTTTCATGGTAAAGGAACCTGTACTACTAAAAATGATGTGAGAATAGGAACTTGGGACAAAGGTGAACTCAAGGGAACAAATCAGACTTGCTGTGATAATTCTAATTATTAAGAAGTAAATTTTATGATTGAAAATCTCAATAACAGCGAAACAATAATCATATGATAATACCAGCATTTTTTGCTATTTTAGATTTTAAATTATGTTTAAAAGTAGATTTCAGTGGCATTAAATTTTAAAAAATTTATACTTTTTTATCATCAAAGATCCACTAGAAGGTAATTAATTGTACTAATTACGACACTCATATTGTGTTTTAAGTTCACTTTTATGCACTTTTTTAAGTGCAGACTTTTTAAAATACCTCACATCATATAATGAATATGAATAGAAAACCTTTTATCAATCATGTCTTAATAGTTTTTGTTGCTTTGTTTGCTGCAATTAATAGTTTCGCAATATTTTTAATAGTTGTTAAACAACAGCCATCTTTCGCTCAACCCTCAACTCCCGATATAACCGAAACTCCACCAACAACTCCACCAACAACCCCACCAACAACTCCACCAAAAACCCCACCAACAACTCCACCAACAACCCCACCAACAACCCCACCAACAACCCCACCAACAACCCCACCAACAACCCCACCAACAACTCCAACAACCCCACCAACAACCCCACCAACAACTCCACCAACCACAAGACCAACAACTCAACCTCCTATTGAAACTACCTTTAAAAAAATTAGCTTTGGAAATACAGAATTTGGTGTTTTAGGTCCGAATGACCCTGAATCTCAAGGCAGGTACTTTGATTTTTACAAGTTTGAAGGTAGAGAAAATCAGTCGATTAAAATTATAATGTCTGGAAGTGACGATCAACGAGATACCAGCAACTTGAGTTTAAATCCAGTTGAAATAATATTGCTGGACTCTAATAACGAAGTTATTCCAAGCACAGATAATCGAAACACAAATTCATTGATGTCTTTTCGATTACCATCAACAGGTAGTTACACTATTGTAGTCAGTAACAAAAATCCTGGAGATGTCGGTCGTTATAGTTATAAATTGTCATTGCAAGCGGAATGAAATGGAGCGGTTAGACGGTGATCGCCCCGCTTTACTAACATAGCGTCTCCCTCCAGATAGCAATCGTAACAATTAGATTTTGCGATCGCTAATCCTTATATTGGAGGGGGATCAATACTTTCCACGAGTGATGATAGTTCTCTCGATTTTCATCTTAAGGGTGGTGTAGATCTGCGCTTTGTTAAGTATGAATAAATAGAGGATTGTTAGTTGGGTGCAATATGAGAAAATAAAACAATAATTGATTGTTACTTATGGTGAAGTCCAATGCTCCCCGGTTATACTCTCCGCAATCGCTATAAAATCGTAAAGCTATTGGGAAGCGGTGCTTTCGGAATCACTTATTTAGCTCAAGATTTAGATTTACCAGACCATCCTCTATGTGTAGTCAAAAATCTTAAGGAAAGCCAAAACCAACAAGAATTAAAAGATTTCATTGCTTTTTTTAATAAGGAAGCTAAAGCTTTATACCGCTTGGGTAATAAGTGCGACCAGATACCACAACTTTTCGCCCATTTTGAAGAAGAAGGTAAGTTTTATCTAGTACAAGAGTATGTTGATGGACATGATTTAAGTCAAGAAATTAAAGCTGGAAATCAGTTAAGCGAAGCTGAAGTAACACAGTTGTTAAAAGATATTTTAGAAGTATTGTCATATATTCACGACCAAAATATCATTCATCGAGACCTAAAAGCACAAAACTTAATGCGTCGTCATAGTGACGGCAAAATAGTATTAATAGACTTTGGGACTGTCAAAGAACTTAGTAAATTAAAAGCCAATCCCCAAGAGCTAACCAATGCGAGCGTTATGATTGGTACTGTTGGATATATGCCCAACGAACAGTTAAATGGTTATCCTAAGTTATCCAGCGATATTTATGCTGTAGGGATGTTGGGAATCTATGCTTTAACTGGAATTAGACCTCAAGATTTACCCAAAGATTCAGATACATTTGAAGTTGCATGGCAACATTTTGTTTCGGTTAGCCCCGAATTTGCAAATATCTTAAATAAAATGGTACGTTCTAATTTCAAAGAACGCTATCAAAATGCTAATGAGGCTTTGCAAGCTTTACAAATATCATCAGAATCTACTGCACGGACTTTACGGGTAGCCCCAGCATCTTTACATATTTCATCACCTCCATCTTTCCCGATCGTAAACTCCAGATTTTTTATTAGTCTTGGAGTCATATTTAGTGTAATTTTGGGAATTGGCTGGTTATTTACAGTTTTTTCTAGAAAATCTGAGCCTGAAATTGTTGATGCACAAACATGTTTAGATAAATTAAATTTACAACCTATTGAAAATAAATCACCAGACGCTGTGGATAATAAAGGTAATAAATTATATAAGTTTTATGGAGAAATCAAAAACGAAAAGTTAAGTGGATGTGGTGCCTTAATTAGTAAAGTTGGTAATAAATCTCAGGGTATATTTGAAGATAGTAAATTAAATGGAAAAGGAATAATACTATATGCAGATGGAAAACAGTATCAAGGAGAATTTAAAAACGGGAATCTTCACGGTCAAGGAATATTAACATATCCAAATGATAGCCAGTATCAAGGAGAATTTAAAAACGGGAATCTTCACGGTCAAGGAATATTAACATATCCAAATACTAGTTATATTAGTAAGTATCAAGGAGGTTTTAGAAACGGTAAACCCTATGGTAAAGCAAGCTTAATATTTAAACAAAATGATAAAAAAGACAGATTTGAAAGGGAATATATCGATGGTTCTCGCGACATAGGAATTTTAACATTTAAAAATGAAGAATATTACATACAAGGTGCATTTATTAATAAATACCAGGATGGTGAGGGAACAATCTTTTACAACAATGGCTGTATTTATAAAGGAGAATTTAAAACAAATAAACCTCACGGTCAAGGAAGCTGTAAGTCTAACGATGGTGCTTCTCAAACAGGAAATTGGAAAGAAGGTAAATTAGAAGTAAATAATAAAACTTGCTGTGATTATACTTATTAAATAATCGATTTTTTTAGCAAATAGATACTACTAATTGCCATAGTACTTGAGTAAATTTGATACACTGTGGAATCTCCTTTGAGCATAAAATAGTAACAAATGATACATTGATTCAATACTTTAATAAATAAATCAGAAATTCATACTTTAAATAATTTTTTTATTGGTTACTTTAGCGTTAAATTATTAATTGAGAAGAAGTAAATTTAGATATTTGCTTAATATGGTATTTCAGAGGAGTGGAAAATGCATAAAAAATCTTTAAACCAATTTATATTACTAGTTTTTAAAATCAATTTAATTGCGATTGGCAGCTTTGTTATCGCTTTAGGATCTTTTTCACAAGTATCATTATCGCAAGATAAACCAGTAGAAACAGAACCAGAACCAGAAGCAACACCAGAACCAGAAACAATTCCACCGCAACCAACACCCGAACCAGAAGCAACACCAGAACCAGAAACAATTCCACCGCAACCAACACC
>NZ_JAYGHM010000044.1:24041-67107 GCF_034931125.1 Rivularia sp. UHCC 0363
TACTCCAGCACCTGTAACTCCAATTACTCCAGCACCTGTAATTCCAGCACCAGGAACTCCATTAATTCCATTACGTATAAGAGATCGAGATAGTCAAACACAAACAGAACAACCCCAAACAATACCTGCTCGCAACTATATTGGAGTCGGTGGAAATTTTGGTTTGAGTGAAGATGGAGATACAGCTTTGGGTGACAATGGCTTTACTGTGTTCAGCAAAATTGGTTTAACAAATAACTTATCTTTTCGTCCCGCTGTTACGATAAATGACGATGCAGTATTTCTTATACCTATAACATTTGATTTTCCAATTCAATCATCCTCAGTTTTTAGAAAATCTTCTACAATTGCGGTTCCTTATATTGGAGGAGGAGCAGCAGTTTCTACAGGTGATGATAGCTCCGTTGAATTTATGCTCACAGGTGGTGTAGATGTGCCATTATCAGATAAATTTAACGCTAATGCTGGATTGAATATTGGCTTTTCCGATGAAACTGATGTAGGAATACGATTAGGAGTTAGTTACAACTTTTAACAGTTGTTCACCGCTTTGTTTTACCATAAATGTTTAGAGACGTTGCATTACAATGTCTCTACAAAATTTTTTGATAATAGCTTATATGGTAGTTTTCATTTAGCTAGAACACACAATCTTATCCCTCAATTCGCAATATAGCTTCTTCTACTTCTATTTCACCTTGAATAACTGCCATAATTCCCAGTAAATATTCATCCATCATCATCACATTGGTGTAAACTAAGTTACGAATTAAATCAAAGTTTAGTTGATTACCCTCAACGTCAATGCTGGTTTTGTAGCGAATTTCTCCATCGGTAAAATCTAGTTCAAAGTTTCCAACTGCCATCCCATAATTAGCTCTGGCAATAAATTCAGCGACATTAGCAAGTTTATTCTCTGGAGCTTGGGTGGGCAAAACTGAATAAAATAAAAATTGCCGCTGTTCTTCTCTGGCTCTAGCGTAGCAAGCCCATTTACCGTTATTGCCTTGGAAAGACATTTGTAAAACGGGTTGTTCTTCAATGGGGACGAAAAACCAGTCATCTTTTTTGAAGAATGTAACCATCTCCTGATAAATTTGTCCGCGTTTGGGGATTGCTTGAGAACGGGTTTCTATTTCTTGTGCGATCGCGCTGGTATCGAGTTCGGATAATTCACTAACAAGACGATTGACTCCTTCTAGCATTTCAGAAGCGGCTTTTTGAGTTCTTGCAGATAAGTTAATTTCGGCCCAGTCGGTAAAAAAGTTGACTATTGCTTTCGATATATCTTCTTTGGAAGAGGAAGCTTGAGCAATAGCTGTGGGGCTAACATAACTCCATAAGGTACGATAGCCGATTTCCTCGGATTGTTGTTGTTGTGTGACAGATAAAGCTAACCAACTCTCAGTAGATAGTAATGGGTTTTCAGGTTCTTCTTGGTTTAAGTTCAACAGATAAGTTGTAGCTTCATCATTGTTGGTAGCGTGTTTTTGCAGTTGAGGAATTAAATCGGGTTTGAGAGTAGTTTCAATTTGGATGTCGGGTTTGGTAAGGAATTTTTTCGTAGGGGAGTTGCGTGCTTCTGGTTTGAGATTAAATAATGCTTCTTTGTCAACTTGTTTGTACAGTTTGGGAGATACTGCGAAGGTGAGACGACATTCGATGATTTCGTCATCTTTTTTGGTCAGATTTAAGGTGATTGCGGGAATTTTTAAAGGTGATTGGGAGGAATCGTGTAGAGTTAGTTCGGTTTTGAGTTGGTTTTCTGTTGTTGAGATCATGATAAATTATGTTTGATGTGATTAATTTAATGTGATTAATTTAATTTTTATCTGTTTTTTTTTACAGCGGGATAGAAATAAAATACCTATTTATAAAATAAAATTTAGTTATTCTAGAATGTTGCAAAATAGAACAAAATTAGCGACTTTTACTTGCAACATTGCTTGAGGATGCCTGCTGTTGTGGGGATTGTTTACCTCCTTGTTTTGGCTTTTTTTCACCATCAGTTTTTTCGCGTATTTGCTGATTTACTTCTGTATTCATGGTCAATATATCTTTTAAGTATTGGTCTTTACTGTTAATTTTATAATCTTTAGCTAATTTCTTAGCAGCGTTAGATTTCTGTTTATCTGTAGCTAATTTCTCCTCTTTTGACTTCTTAATGTCTAGTAGTTCTTTTGCTAAATTTGACATTTCTTTTTGTTTCTCTGGCTGCTTGAAACCCTCTTCTTTATGGTTTTTATGGATATTATTAATTGCATCACAAAGGCGATCGACATACTTAGAACTTTTCCACAGAGCCATACCCATATTTTTATGATCATTAATTTGCTCTACAGCAAAGCCTGTTTGTTCGTTGATGGATTGTAAATATTGATTATTATTAATAGATATTCCCTGTTTCATTTGCTGGTTAAGCACCACATGTTCGACTGCTCCCCCTGTGTGATAAGCTTCATTCGCAAATACAAGAGCTTTACTACGCATTTCCTGCAATTTTAAAGTAAGATCATCTAATTTTTTCGCCTGTTCTTTAGTCCGTATCTGTTGTTTCTCAACTTCAGTTCTAAGTGCTTCTAGTTCAGTCAAATTCTCTTCTCCTTTTGTCAAGTAAGACTCATAAAGTTGGTTGTTAGCCGCCATCTCAGTGTCTTGATTTTTTTTATTTTTGAGCTTACTCTTAAGTTTATTTAGTAGGCTTTTATGTTCTTTACTCAACTTTGAAATTTTATTTTTAAACTCTTTCTGACTTTCTTGATGTAGTTGTTCGGCTTTCTTTAAACGAGCTTCTGTTTCTTTTTTGGTATTTTTGTCTTTGATACCATTGAGCATATTTTTTTGGTATTTCTCCCACTGGGATTGCGACATATTTCGTCGTATTTTAAGCAAAGCCATTTCATCAAGAAGTTTGTCAGATTTTTTCTCTCCTTCTTTTGTCATCTGCCATTGTGTTCTGCCCTTATCTTTTTCTTTTTCTTCTTTGTCTTTTCCAGTAGGCATATGTCCGGTTGTATAAACGTTTGTGTCGAAAATTGTACCTGACTCCTTACCCCACCTTTCGCGAAACAGTTTATTAAATTCTTTGACTGCTTTACTTTCTAGGGATTTATTTTCCCCACCATCAAAAGTAACGTCGTAATCAGAAGTCAAATCTGTACTTCCAGGTGCAATGTCTTTTAAATTCTGAGCATCTGTTTCTAATGATTTTCTAACTTCATTAATAATGCTTCCAACCTCTTCTTTACGGAATTTAATTAACCCTTGCATGGTTTTTGTATCTTTAAGGTAGTTCTTTTTTACTTTGTCCCAACTACCTGCTTTGTTAACCATCTCTTTGTAATTTTTGTTGTCATTTTCAGTTTTCTTCTTTTTATCTTTCTTCTTCTCTGGAGCGTCTTTCTTATCTTCTGCTTTGCTGTTGTCAGCTTCGGGTTTCTTACTAGTTCCAGCTTCTGAAGCTTTTTCTTTATTTGCAGCGTCTTTCTTATCTTCTGCTTTGCTGTTGTCAGCTTCGGGTTTCTCACTAGTTCCAGCTTCTGGAGCTTTTTCTTTCTGTTTCGGAGATTCTACCTTGTTGCTATCGTTTTTACTGCCCGAAGCTTTAGGAGCCTTAGCCTTTTTAGAAGACTTAGCTCTTTGAATTATAGGAGTGATTCCATTCGCAAGGGATTTGGTTTGTAATTTTTCTTCTTCTTCACCTTGCTGAGATTTCTTTTGACGTTGTACAACCTGCTGCGCTACCTTATCGGCTTCTTGCTCGTAAGCATCTCCAGGTTTATTAACAGTCAGTTTGGCTTGGGGACGCATTGAGATTTGACTCAAATCGTAGCTGGGAACCTTGTTATTCTTAACTGCTTGCTGTCTATTAGCAGTTTTAGCCATGACATGAGATGAATTAAAACCAAAACCCCGTGTTGGTTTTCTCTTGGTAAATATTGACAAGGAACTAGCGGTGGATGGTTTACGTGAAACTAATACTGTTCCCATTTTTTCTTCTCATGCCCCAAGCAGCAGGTTGGATAAATATCTTTTGAGTACAAAAGTTTATGGTAATCGCGCCCCGGTTAGTGAAACAATTAGCTAAAAGTCTATATTTCTTGTTCCCAGGTTCCACCTGGGAATACAGTTACGAGTCAGAGACAGTGAACCAGTTATCGCGTCGTATCTCTTGAGAGAAATCAACCGCTACTGCCAGATTTCGAGGTCTTCAACTTCTTTGGTTTGTTTGGGATTGCTGGTTTCGGGGTCTTCAAACCCTTTGGTTTAGGTGGGATTGCTGGCGGAACGTTCTTGTTATTCTGCTTGTTGGTGTTCTTCTCCTTATTCTGCTCGTTGGTCTTCTGCTCCTCATTCTGCTTTTTAGTCTTCTCCGCATTCTTCTCTTCCTCTGTTTTGGGAGCATCAGGATTTCGCTGCCATTTTTGACTCTTTGTACTATCCGACAACTTCAAGGGGCCATCCACCTTCACCTCAAAATTTTCGTAATCATCCTTAAACTTTTTCCTCTGGTTTTCTTCTTCCCCTCGAACACCCATCTGTCCTAATATAGCCTTAAGCACGTCTTCGGGCCGACCCTGGTATGCTATGCCCTTTGGCTTACCTTTCTCTGGTTTTTGCTTGGCCGCTGAGAGCCAATCCGACGATGCCCAGATCTCGTCTATATCCGTGAGCTTCCACTCTGCGTACCATTGGGCATTATTAAGGAATGTCTGCTGTTGACCAGCGATTTTGCCGTCGTTGTACAAAGCATAAAATGTATCTCCGACGTTTCCTAGCACACTCCAATCAATCTCGTTTGTGTGTCCCTTCTTCGCTCCCTTCTCGCCATCGACCTTCGCTTTTGCCGCTAGTGTCAAAGCAGATAATATTTCCATGTGGGAAGGCGGTTTAACTTTTTTTTCCTTGGAGTCCCATTCGTATTTGTCGGTATAGTGTCGCAGAGTCCAATTTTCTAAATTCAGTTTTCCAGTGAGCTTCTTGTGTTTATCATTAGGCTTTTCAATTTTCGTATTTTTTTGCCAATCTTCTTTCTGCTTTCCATTTACGAAATCTCGCACGGTTTCCACAACCTCTTTGTCCTTTGTCGCTTCTACCATGCGATCTTTGCCATAAGCATCTTCTATCGCCCCTAGTATCTGTTCTTTTTTCGATCCGTCTTTCCATCGATTTTCGAGTTTGGTCTTTAATATCTCTACATCGAAACCTGCTGGCGATACATCAATACTACCTTTCTTTTCTGAGGTATTCGGTGCAATTACTACCTTAAAATCTAGGTCTTTATCTTCCTCATCCTTTGCAAGATCCTTCTCAAAATTGACTGTAAGTTTAACTTTTTTCTTCCTATCATTCTCATTCATTTGCAGCTCTTTTGTGTAAGATTTTTCAATCTTCTGAGCTTGTGCTTCTTTTTCTTTTCTTAATGTCTTATAGTCCTTAGCTTTTCCATCAGTCTTTTCTAGTTCCGATACTGCTTGTTGAGCTAATAACTTATGCCGATCTTCGTCTTTTTGCTTGTTTTCCTTACCTTTTTCACCCCTAGTCCTCTCATCAGTTTTATCTTTCTGATTACTCTTCTTCGCTTCTGTACTATTACTAAACTTACTATTCTGACTTCCCTGCTTACCCGTACTCCTTGATTTATTACTGTCACCAATTCCTCGGGTTCCTGTCGCTGCTCCTTTACTACTAGATGTATCGCTACCAGCTTTATTATTGTCACTAGTTCCTGGGTTTCCTGTCGGCATTCCTCTACTACCAGATGTACCGCTACCAGATGTACCTTTGCCGGTTCCCTTATCACTACTTACCTTATTGCTACCGGCTCCGCTACTACTCTCAGCCCCGCCAGCAATATCTCCCATCTGCTTGGCTGACTCTACAGCACCACCAGCTTTTTGACCGAGCTTGCTATCCTTAACCTTGTTACCAGCTTTCTGGGCACCTCCAGCAGCTTTATCAATTACAGCGTTAATTCCTTTGTCAATTGGTGCCCGTGCTTTCTCAATCACTTCTTGGACTTTATCGGAAAGACCTCCCAAGCCTAAGAGTCTAGCAAAGAAGTCAATTGCCAAGGGTATAGCTTTTGCTAAAGATTGTTCAATCAGCTTAGCAGCTTCACCAATGGCTCCGCTAGCAATAGCTTTGATGCCATCAAGAATTGAGTTGATCAAGTCTGCAATTTCCTGGGCATTATCTATCAAGAATTTGACAATTTCATAAAATGCCTTACATGCTTTAACAAATGCGGTTGCTGGAGTTAACATCGAGAAAATTAGCTCTGCCCCAGCCTTGACTACAGATTCAATTAAGTAACTTTGAATCTGGTCAAGCACCATTGATTTGATATCGCCAATTTTCTCTTGAGCATAAGGCCACAAACCACCAACACCTTCTGTGGATAAGACTTTGAATATATCTATACCTGCTTCTGCGGTACTAGCACCCATGCTGCTTTCATCACCCGTTGATTGAGACGATGCAGAATCATTGCCAGAATCTTGTCCGGTTTGCTGTTTCTTCTGAATTTTAGTTCCATTTTTAGCGCTAGACTTGCTATCGGTTTCTTGCTCGGATGATTCATTTCCTCCCAATCTTTCGGCGGCTCGTTCTTCAATTGCTTCGGGAGTAAAGCCCAACACCTGTGCCGCTAAGCTAAAGATACCTTTATCATCTAAGCTTTCTGGCATCTCAATACCTGCTGCTCCCATTGTGCCTGTCAGCCAGCCAATTAATCCTTGTTGGAGATGCTCGCCGATATTGTTGATAAAGTTTTCAAACCCCTGCTTGATTCCCTGTATGAAGTTTTTGAAGAAACCAACTGGGTCTGCGAGAATGTCTCCAATTACCTCTGCTATTCTTGCCAAAATTTGCATGAATAGCTTGGTCATTTCGACAATGGTATTAATTACATCTCCAATGAATTCTATCGCCTTTTGAATCAGCCCTTTGTTTGCCTCCTTCATTTCTTCGATGCGAGCATCAACAGCTTCCAGATTTTCCTGATATTTACTCGCTAAAGTATCAATTAGCTCATCTTTCTTACTGTTGACATTTTGCTCTAATTCCCCAAACTTTTGTTCTATATCTTGTGCTGCTTCGTTACCTACTTCTTTTAAGTCCTCGGGGAGTTGTTCGACATAATTCTGGACTTTTTGCTTACCGTCTTTGATTTGCTTCTTGGCTTTGCTCAGCCCTTTGCTCATTATTTTGACAACTTTATCGATGACACCATCCATCTTCTCGATGAAAATGTCTCGACCTTCTTCATAAAAGGCGTTTACCTCATCGGGCATACCGAACAATTTATCGCCGATCCAATTCAGCCAGCCAAACGCGCCACCGTAGCGATCGTCCTTATATTCCTTCATCTTCTTGTCAACATGCTCTTCAAAGGCTTTTTTCGCCTTCTCAGCACCAGCATCAAATTCCTTCTGAACTTTGGAATCTAATTCTTCGAGGGTTTTATCAACCTGGGTTTTGGTTTTTTCGTAAATTTTATTAATGTCAGTGGCGACTTTAGAGCGCGCTTTTTCATCTTTACCCTTGGTTCCTTCCTGTTGTTTTTCTACAGCAGAAAACTCCTTAGCGCGAGCATCTTGCATTTCTTGGGTTTTTTCGTTGGCTGTAGCCACAGCAGTCTCTTGAGCGCTAGAAATTATGTCTTGCTCGGACTGACGATAATTGCTAGGAGCTTCTTGGGCGTGGGTTTGGGCTTCTTGCTTGGAGTCGAGTGCTTTTTGGAATTCTGGTTCGTTGGATTTCTTTAACTGGTCTTCGGTAACTTTATTATCGGCTAACTTCTTGTCAAGACTTTTACTTTCTTCTTGGATGGGAGCTTCTACTTCGCTGTTTCCTTTGGGCTTGGGTGCAGCTTTTTTGGCTTCGGTATCTTTGGCTTTTTTATTTTTATCGGTTTCTGGGATAGCTTCTACTTTTTTCGGCTCGATACCGCTAGTGTCGGGGGTTTCGTCTTTTTTCTCTTTTAGATCACTTTGGGAAGCTTTCTTCTCCTCATCGACTTTATTGGTTACTTCACCTTTAATCTCATCAACTTTATTACTATCTTTAAATTGCTCAGTCTCCTCCATATTTTTGGGAGCAATGTCAGCAATGCGCTGCTTGAGTTGTTCTTTTAAAGCACCAGCATCAAATTCTGGAGTGTCAGCCTGCTCCATCTTCTTTACTTGCTCGGCTTCAGCCTTACTCTCAACTTCATTACTCGGAGGTTCGGCTGCTGCTTGAGCTTCATCAGCTTTTTCTTTTCCTGGTTGATGTTCTTGTTGCTGCTCGGCGACTTCTTGTGCAGCCTGGGTTACTTCCCCGAATGCTGGATCTTGTTCTGCCGAAGTCGGAGCCGTATCAGCAGCGCCACCACCAGCAGCAGCTTGTTCGCCGCCAGCAGCACCACCGCCAGCCCCAGCAGCAGCTTGTTCGCCCCCAGCAGCCCCGGCAGCAGCTTGTTCGCCCCCAGCAACACCACCACCAGCAGCTTGTTCGCCGCCAGCAGCACCACCGCCAGCCCCAGCAGCAGCTTGTTCGCCGCCAGCAGCACCACCACCAGCCCCGGCAGCAGCTTGTTCGCCCCCAGCCCCACCACCAGCCCCGGCAGCAGCTTGTTCGCCCCCAGCCCCACCACCAATAGCACCAGCTTGTTCGCCGCCAGTAGCGCCACTACCAGCTCCACCTTCTACAGGAGAAGTATTTCCTGCTCCACCCCCTTGTGTATTCGGTGTATTTCCTGCACCATTTTCATCTCCATTCGTCTTCCCTGCAACGGAGTTTTGCTCCGACGCACCCTTTGATTGTTCTTCTTTACCTTTTGTTTCAGTTTTCGCTTCTGCTTTTTGTTCGGATTCTCCCTGCTTGTCTTGCTCGGCTTGTTGTGGAGAATTATCTTTATCTTTATTTTTATCTTGACCAATATTTTGATCTTTTTCCTTCTCCTTTTTCTTAGAAGAAGAGCTTGGCGAAGCTTTAGTCTGCAAATTGCTTATTTCTCCAGCCTCACTAGAAGCTGATTTTTGCTGAACACCACCACCACCACTTTGTTGGACAACATGAGTCAATTCATGAGCCAGTAATTCCTTTCCTCCATCACTTTCAGGAGAGTATTCCCCTTGACGGAAGAAAACATCTTGTCCTGTAGTGAAAGCTTTAGCTTGAACCGACTTATTGAGATTATCAGAGCGAGAATCTGTATGAATTTTTACGCCACTAAAATCAGCCCCAATCGCTTCTTCCATAGGTTGACGAACATTATCCGCCATCGGCTGTCCGCCTCCCCGTGCTTCTCCTATAGAACTTTCTACGTCAGCACCGGCAGCCACTCCATCCCCTTCAGACTTTCGCTGTATCAGGGATTTCGCTTGAACTTGTTCTTCTTCCTCTTCTTCTTGCTTCGGCTTTTCTTGACGCTGAACAGTTGAATCGGATTTAGCTTGAACTTGTTCTTCTTCCTCTTCTTCTTCTTCTTGTTTTGGTTTCTCCTGACGCTGAACTGCTGAATTAATTGATTTAGCCTGTACTTTTTCTTCTTCCTCTTCTTCTTGCTTAGGTTTCTCCTGACGCTGAACAGTTGAATTGATTGATTTAGCCTGAACTTGTTCTTCTTCCTCTTCTTCTTGCTTCGGCTTTTCTTGACGCTGAACAGTTGAATTGATTGATTTAGCCTGAACTTGTTCTTCTTCCTCTTCTTCTTGCTTGGGTTTTTCTTGACGTTGAACTGCTGAATTAATTGATTTAGCTTGGACTTTTTCTTCTTTTTCTTCTTCTTCTTGTTTTGGCTTTTCTTGACGTTGAACAGTTGAATCGGATTTAGCTTGGACTTTCTCTTCTTCCTCTTCTTGAGCTTGCTTTGGTTCTTCCTGACGTTGAACTACCCGAGTGATGGAGTCAGCGAGAGATTTAGTTTGTATCTTTTCTTCTTGTTGTGAACCTTGCTTAAGCTCTTGAGCTTGCTGCTTATCTTCCGACTCATTCATTTTCTGCACAACTTGCTGTGCTACATTATCAGCTTCCTGCTCGTAAGCATCTCCGGGCTTGTTAACAGTAAGTTTTGCTTGGGGACGCATTGAGATGCGATTAATATCGAAACCCGAAGATTTTTTATTTTTAACTGCTTGCTGCTCGGGGGCAGCTTTAGGCATCACATGAGAAGATTCCAGACCAAAACCTCGCGCAGGTTGTCTTTTAGTAAATATTGAAGTGGTAGTTTGCTTGTTCGGAGCTACCTGTTTTCTCATGTTTCTCTCCTCATGCCCAAGCAGTAGGTTAAATGATTTTTTTAGAATACGAAACTCTATAATAGTTAAACTGTGTTCGCAAAACAATTAGCCAAAAGTCTAAATAAAAGTATAATTTTTCTTACGGGTTGTGTGACTAAGCTATAGAAAATTGAATTTGAAAGAATTTGCTTTCTCTATGCCTTCTAAGCTTTATTGCTCTTCAAACTCACGTCTACTTAAATTGATGATTTGCTTTTAAAATATCCATATTCCTTAAGTTGCACCTTAACTTGCTTAAGTTGCATTGTGTAATTCAGTCATACATAATATTGTGTTTAATTATTGATTGGCTCAAAACTTTAATTAAGTAGGTAAAAAAAACTACAATGAATGTTATTTAGGTATTTGGTTGTTTTGACATATTCCGACCATATCTTTTAGGAATTACGCACTATTATTTATTTGTGCGAATCTACTTAAGAAGATGTTTTAAAAGTATTTGGCAATAAGAGATTTTTATCCCATCCCGGAAGGGAAAAGGTATCGAAATGGCTGCAAATGGCACATCTTCTCTTATAGGTTGTGTGGCTAGGCTGTTGACTCTATATCTTTTTTGAAGATAAAAATTTATACAAAAACTTTGACCATTATTACTTCTCTCTTGACTCTGGCAAGGAATACAGTTGTTCCAAGCTCTGCCTCCAAAATAGCCAGGCAGAGCCTCATGTAATATATTCTCACTCAGAGACTGGGAACAAGTAAATCAACGCCTGTCAAGGTACTAAATTAGACTTTACAAACATCTTCTAAAATAGCATCGCTGTAGTGTTTAACATGGAGTAAAAAAATGGACGAAACTTTAGAGATTGTAGAGACGGAAGAAACTGTAGAGATTGTGGAACCTGTGGAGCCGCAACCACCAGACACGCCGGATACACCAGACACGCCGGATACACCGGACACGCCGGATACGCCAGACACGCCAGACACGCCGGATACACCGGACACGCCGGATACACCGGACACGCCAGACACGCCAGATACGCCAGATACACCGGATACGCCGGATACACCGGATACACCGGATACACCGGATACACCAGACACACCGGACACACCGGATACACCGGACACACCGGACACACCAGACACACCGGATACGCCAGACACACCAGACACACCAGACACACCGGATACACCAGACACACCAGACACACCGGATACACCGGACACACCAGACACACCGGATACACCGGACACACCAGACACACCGGATATTACATCACCCTACAACATTGATAGTCCTAATACAGTACCCTATGAGATTTTTAACGTACTAACCCCAGGAACAGTTGAAATCAATGTTGTTCCTGATAGTGGGAGTTCACAAGAATTAACAGTTACTTTAGATGGTCCACTTAGTCCAGAAGTAGTTCCCCCTAGCGTCAGTGGTTCTCCACCCCCAACTCTAACTTATGAAGTAACAGCAGAAGATATTGCTAGAGGTGTGAGTTGGCGGGTAGAAGTTGACAGTGGAGACAATGTAGGATTTCAAGGAAATATTGAAATTAGCCTACCTACAGCATCTGACGAGCAAATTCAACAATTTGAGCAGGATCGGATTAGTTTACAAAGTGGGGATATTCTTCCAAGTCAAACTTTGCAGAGCAGATTTTTGGAAGAACTCAATCAACTTGAAGAATCCCAAGAAGGTTTACATGGGGTTATTTCATTCACCCGGACACCTTCAGCTTCAGAACTGCAACAGCTTCAAGAAGCTGGAATAGTCCGTAAAAGCATTCTGAGCAATAACAACGCTTACGGATTTGTCAGAAAAGATTTTAATCCCCAAGACCCTAGATTTAATGGCTTAATTGAGTCCGTAACTCCTTTAGAAGCCGAACAGAAAATTGCCCCTGATATCTTGGTGGGGAATTATCAGGAATACTTTATTCCAGAAATTAATGATAACTATGTCCTCAATGATGACGGTAGTTTGAGTCTTTCAGTGGTATTTGCAGAAAATACTCCCGTAGAACAAATTAATTCCATTTTAGGACAAGCCCAAGCTACTTCTTTCTCTCCGATTTTCGGCAATATTTGGTCAGTTAATATTCAACCAGGACAGCAAAGAGAAAATCTTCTTAATCTTGCAGGGAAAGACCAGGTTGAATGGATAAATCCAGCTTTTACACCAACTTTACCGCTTAACGGCAATACCCGTCCAGTTGTTAAGGTAGATGATGTTCAAGCTGCTCAAGTTGATGATAATGGAAATTTGATTTTATCCCAGAACGGTTCTCCCAATTACAATGGCTTAACAGGTGAGGGTATTACTGTTGTTGTCCACGATACTGGAATTGATGCTTCTCATCCAGATTTCAAGGATAAACTTGTAGGTACCCCTGTCCCCGACAGCAACAGACATGGAACTCACGTTGCAGGTACTATTACAGGAACTGGTTTGCAAAGTGATAAAAACGATAGTAATGGAAGTCCGAATGGAGGTACACCTTTTCAATTTCGTGGAATGGCTCCTGATGCGAAGTTAATTGCCTCTGGAGACATTAACAGTCAAGAAGATCAAATAGCAATCAAGAAATTACTTGAAGTATTCTCAGCTATTGAGACCAATTCTTTAGACCTTTCCAATCATTCCCATATTCTTGGACGAGTAGGAGAATACAATCAAGAGAAAATTTATGATGCAATAGCTCGAGGGAGCAATGAAAGTGGTGGAATACCGTCTCGCAGACCTCAAATTTTCGCAGCTGGAAATAGTGGTGCATTTCCTTCAAACGGTGGGAAACTTCAGGGGTATTTCTCTCTTCTCAATCAACAGAAAAATGCTGTCTTCGTTGGAGATTGGGATGCTTCCGATGGAGATGGGAACATTAGTAATGACAAATTAAGTACAAGCAGTAGTCTCGGACCAACTCACGATGGTCGGCTTAAACCTGATGTTGTTGCACCTGGAACGAATATTACTTCTACCGCCGCAATAAACAAAAACGAACAACAATTTGTAACATTTAACTTTCCTGAAGGTGTAAATCCTCCTACAACAGGAACTTTTACGCTGACCTTTTCTGACGGCACAACGGAAGCAACTACAGCACCGATTAATTTCAATGCTGCTGCAAATATAGCAAATATAAAAGAAGCATTGGAGGCGCTTCCTAATATCAACCCTGGAAATATAGAAGTTACTAATAGCAATCAAGAAGTAAATACTTTCCCAAATGGAAATTTCACAGTTGAATTTATTAGTAATTTAGCCAACAGAAATCTCCCTCAGATGACGGCGACAAATATCAGTATAGATGGTGGTGATATTTCCGTTAATGAAGATAACGGAAGTAGCATTTTGGGTTACACAGAACTTTCCGGAACCTCAATGGCTGCACCTGCTGTAGCGGGAATTCATGCATTACTGTTAGAAGGTTGGCAAAAGACCTACAGCACTCCCCAGGGAACCACAATTGACGAGCAACCACCCCTTCCATCCACACTTCGAGGATTATTAATCCACACAGCAGACGATATTGTTAATCCTGATGTCCGAGGAGCAGCATTACAAGAAATACAGGGAGATGGAAGAGTCACTGCAACACCTGGTCCCGACTTCGCTACAGGTTGGGGTATGGTAAATGCAAAAGCTGCTGTTGACCTGATGCTGAATGCTCGTCAGGAAAATAACGTACCTACTCCCAACCAGATTAAGGAGAAAGATACAGTTAATAACAGCGAAGTAAAAGAATACGATATTTTAGTGGATGGAAATAATGCTGGCAATCCACTCAAGGTGACATTAGCTTGGGATGATGTTGAAGGAGCAATTCAACAAAAAGTAACTGAGCCTTTGCTAATTAATGATTTGGATTTAGAATTAATTGCTCCTGATGGTAGAGTCTTCTTACCTTGGCAGCTTGGTCATACTGTTGATGAATCAGGAAAGGTTAATGTACCTATTAGACCCAATACAGATGAATCACAAAATGGTATTGACAATATCCCAGCCAATGCTTTAACTGGGGACGGAGCTTGGGTAGCAAGAAAAGGTAAAGACCGTCTGAACAACGTAGAACAGGTACTAGTAGACCCACAGGATGTACAGCAAGGTGTATGGAAAGCTAGGGTAACAGGTTTCAACGTACAGCAAGGTAACACCCCACAAGGTCAGGATTTTTCCTTAATTACAAGTAGCGCTTTTAATCAAGCTGATGTCCCTCCTACACCTCCACCTGCACCTACACCTGATGATTTTATTGAATCTGCTGTCAGCTATACCCTGAAAGAAAACGAGAGAAATCTACGTTTAATTGGTAACGATGCGATTGATGGTACAGGTAATAGTCTAGACAACATTATTATCGGTAATGACAATAACAACGTAATCAGCGGCTTGGAAGGCAACGATACACTCCAAGGTGCTGGAGGTGATGATGTACTTGATGGTGGTGCTGGTGATGATTCCATGTCCGGTGGTATTGGCAACGATACATACAATGTTGAAAATGTCAATGACATAGTTGTCGAAAATCCCGACGAAGGTATAGATATTATCGATGTAGCTTTCGATTATACATTGGGTGCAAACTTAGAACATTTGAATTTACTTGAAGGTACTGCTGCACTCAACGGTACGGGTAACGAATTCAACAATATCGTTACTGGTCATACTGGCAACAATACTCTGAATGGAGAAGCAGGAAATGATATTTTAAGTGGTTTAATTGGCAACGATATTCTTTTTGGTGGAGATGGAGATGATTCCCTTTTTGGAGGCTTAGGAAATGAATCGCCATCTGCTGACGGTATGGGGCAAATCAACGGTGTAGCAGGTAGCGATATACTCACCGGGGGTAGCGGCAATGATGCATTTGTTTACACCAATATTGCCGATACTGGCGACTTAATTACCGACTTTACAATTGGTGAAGACAGAATTGTTTTGACAGAATTACTTCAAAGCATGAATTATACTGGCTCCAACCCGATTGCAGACGGTACGTTAAGTTTTCTCCAAGCCAATGATAATCTTGCAGTAATTCAAATGGACGCAGATGGTTCGGCTAGTGACGTATTTCGACCCGTACCGTCTATTTTCCTTGATAACGTTTCGGCCGCAGCATTAAATAACTCAAATAATTTCGAGTTCTAATTTTTGAAAAATATATTCAGAACTTAGGATATTGTCACAATACCCAATTGGTGCGTGACGCTACAAGTCTTATTATTACCTTCAAATTCAATCGTAGCGTCACACACCCTACAAAAAAATCCAAATTTGGGATGCTCCCCAATCAACGCAACACCTTGAATTTTAAATCCTCTTCTTGTATTTAGGAATCAAATAAAAATGAATCACGTAAAATCTTACTTAACCCGCAGTTTAATTGTTTTTGCTTTAATTACTCCGAGCAGTTTAGTTAATGCACAAAGTCCAGAAATTGAGTTTAATAATCCTAATGAACTAAATGAATCTCAAATTAATTCAGTAGATGATTTCTCAGATATAGACCGAAATCATTGGGCTTTCAAAGCATTTAAAAGCCTGATAGAAAAGTATGGTGTACTAATTGGCTACCCAGATGGAACCTTTAGGGGAACTGAAAAGATGTCCCGCTATGAATTTGCTGCGGGTATGAATCAAGCTTTAGAGAAAATTAATCAGTCAATAAAAGATGAACTTAGAGGTAAATTATCGGATGAAGATTTAAACACTTTAAGACGTTTAGAAACAGAATTTTTGCCAGAATTAACTGTACTGCGAAACCGGGTAGATAATTTAGAAGCGAGAGCAGCCGAATTAGAAAGCAATCAATTTTCTACTACCACCAAACTTACTGGACAAGCAATTCTTTCTTTAAATGGAGGGACTCAATCTGATGCAAATAATCCTAATACTACCTTCTTTAGTCGCACCCGCTTGAATTTAGAAACCAGTTTTACAGGTAAGGATTACTTGCTAACTCAACTCCAAGCAGGAACCGGAAACGGTAATAACGACGCAGCAGGATTTTTACAAAGAGAAGAAGGTAGTTTTAGAGATGGCTTAATTGAATTTGGGGAGAACTTAACGCGAGAAAATTTGGAACTACTTGCTTTTCCTCTCGACGATTTGGAAGTCGATTTAGACGATTTGGGTTTGGGATTGTCTCAAATAGAAAGCGTAGATGAAATTAGAGATACTTTAGCAGCAAATATCGCTTCCCAGAACTTACAAGCAGGTGCTACAGAAGAAGAAGCTTTGCAAATTCGTGAAAATATACGTCAAAGCTTAGTTGATGCAGTAAATACTAGCAGAGAGATCAGTTCCTTTTTACAAACCAACAGTACTTTAGACTATGCAATTAGTAGGGGTTCTGGATTAGAATTAAACCGACTCAGCTATAGCTTTCCAGTATCTGATGACCTAAGAGTATCAGTATTTCCTCAAGGCTATATTTCCGACTACGTAGATAGAAACAGCTACGCTAATAATGATGCAACAAACTTCTCAACTTACGGTTTAGTTAACAATCAACTATTACTAGCTAATGATTTACCAGGTGCTGGAGCAGCAGTAAGTTGGAATCCTGGTAAAAGCCCATTCACCCTGAGAGCAGCTTATCGATCGCAACAAGAAGACATTGTGAATTCAACTATCGTCGATAACGAAAACAACCAAGGTATATTTGAAGATCCAAATCTTGGTGTAGTTGAACTAGAATTTTCACCTTCTAAAACTTCTGCAATTCGTTTTCAATATAGTGGGGGAACCCAAAGTAGCGAAGAGTATGATGTTATCGGTGCCAACCTAGAGGTTGCTCTTGGTAAAAAATTAGGAATCTTTGGTCGTTTTGGTTACGCATTTAACTTCCCTGGTGATATTAAACCCAGTTCCTGGTCAACAGGTATTGTACTCAGAGAATTGTTTGCACAAAGCGATTTATTTGGAATTTCTGTAGGACAACCTTTAATTTTTCAGAGCAATGATAGCCTTATTGGCTCATTTGATAGCACTCAAACCAATTTTGAAGCATTCTACAGATTAAAAGTAAATGATAATATATCAGTCTCACCCATCGTACAGCTTATAACCGACCCCGGAAATACCCAGTCAGATACTATTTTCACCGGGACTTTGCGGACGGTATTTTCTTTTTAAATTTCAATCATAAGAAGTTACCCCGATTTATCGGGGATTTTTTAGAAAAGACAGTTAAATTCAGGACTTACGCAAGCCCCCCTTTTTGAGGGGGGTTGGGGGGATCGGGAATGTCTGGAACACTATATTTCCTGTGATTGCTGCGTAAGTCCTAAAATCTTTGAGTTCACAATGTAGAATTATTTTTCTTAAGTGAAGCTTTATTAACTCGCTGTTTTTCAAAATCTTGCATCAACGCTTCTAAATCGCTATTTCTATCTCCACCTTTAGCGTATAATAACTTGATTTGACCAACAATATTATCAAGTTCGTGAGATGATGTTTTACTTATTTTTTCGATAAATTTTGTTAGTTTTTCAAATGTCTGTAGTTCAGCAGTAAAATATTTACCTTGATTTGGATAGACAACTTTTCCTTTTTCGGTTTCATAATAATTGTCTTCTGGCATCAGAGATGATTTAAGCGGTTGATCTTGCTTTACCATATCAGCTTCAGGTTTTCGTTCCCTGAAAAATAAAACATCAAAAACTTGACCGTTCCAAACAGCCCAGTAATGATTTTGAAAAAACCACTTTTTACCGTTATCGCAATTTGATTTAACTGTAGAATCTATTGTTTCATCCGCTTCCGTTAAAAATGGTTTTTTGATGCTAGTTTCATTATCATCAACTTTTATCCCTTTAATGCCAAAATATCCTTCTGCTACTGCTTTAAAAGCACTTGCTAATGTCCGACAATCCCCTTCTAAATTACCCTGTAAAAGTTTCTCATAGCTGTTATCATTCGTTGTGTTGCTTTTATTCTTCGTATTGTACTTAAAGCCGATATTTTTAAAATTTTCTAATAGCTTTTTTAGTACTTCTTGACCTTTGGATTTTTGGTCTATTCCAGAAATTAGTTTTTCAGCAACCGGATATTTTTCTAAGAATTTTTGTTTTTTTATTTCTGCGGCTTTTTCTTCTGGTGAAACTACTTTTTGTTCTCCTTCTTCTTTTTTCTCAATAGCAGTTTTATCCTTATCTTCTAATTTTTTTCTTTGAAGATTTTCATCTGAATTAACTGATTTTTTTGATTCAACTTCAGTGTTTTGATCGGTAAAAGCTTTTTCTTCAGATTTAGAATCACCATTCGCTTTACCTTGCAACGCATTAATTTTCGCTTGTAGTAAAGCAAGTTGCTTCTCTCCTTGTGAATTGAGGCTACCATGCTTCTGCTGAATCTTTAATTTCGTAGCCTCCATTTGATACTTTTTTAATTCTTGATTTTTATTATCAGAAACACCGGATTTACGGGCGTTACTTTGAGCTTTTTTAGAAGAACTACTCAAAAGCGAAATGTTTTGCTCTGATTCTGATTTAGAAGCAAGTGGCTTAACTTTCTGAGGTACTCGCTGCTTTTTTTTCATCGCTCTTGAAACTCAATAATAATAAATTACAATATTTTCTCATCTATAACTATCTTATGTCTCTTGGACTTTAGTCGAATTTATTAATTACAAATTATGGCTATAGCCGTGAAAGAGGGAATAGGGAATAGGGAATAGGAAATGGGGAATAGGGAACTGAAGAAAAAGACGATATTAGTTTAGGATGCTCCCGACTCTGTATGAGGTTGCGCTGAATCGCCCTCACCCGCTTATGAGTGGGGTTAATGAAACAAAGCCCACCTGCGTGGGCTGAATTAAGCGGATCTTTATAAAGAAAATGTTTTCCCGCAGATGTCTAATTACTACTCAGTTATATAATCGTTCCTTATTCCCCCCAACCCTATTCCCTATGCCCTATCCCCATTACAAATTATCAGCTTATCCAACCGTCAATTTCTGAATCAGTTAATGATTTTTCTAGCTTGGTGTATTCTGTACGTGCAGCATGTAGCACATGTTTCATCTGCACTGCTTCTGAATCCTCGGCAGCCATAAATGCGGCATTTAAAGCTATATTGCGGATATTACCACCAGAAACACTTAGCTGTGCCAACTTTTTCACATTTAAACCTTCTGTAGGTGTATTGGGTGGAAAAACACTTTGCCAAATCTCTCCTCGTTGAGCAGTATCTGGGAAGGGAAACTGAACTACAAAACGAATCCGTCGTAGAAAAGCATTATCCAGGGAACTCTTAAGGTTGGTCGTTAAAATTGCTAAGCCTGGGTAGCATTCCATACGTTGTAACAGGTAGCTAACCTCAATATTGGCATGGCGATCGTGACTGTCTTTAACATCACTACGTTTACCAAACAAAGCATCTGCTTCGTCAAATAGTAAAATTACTCCCCCTTCTTCTGCTGCATCAAATACTTGTCGCAGATTTTTTTCAGTCTCTCCAATATATTTACTGACAACCGACGACAAATCAATGCGGTAGACATCAAGATGCAACTCTGAAGCTAACACTTCTGCTGCTAATGTTTTACCCGTTCCGCTCGAACCCGCAAATAAAGCACTAATTCCAAGTCCGCGAGCATTCTTCTTGGCAAATCCCCAGGATTGATACACGGTGGCGCGTTGACGCACGTGTGCGGCAATTTCATGCAGCATTTGTTTTTGTGCGCTTGGTAATACCAAATCATGCCAGTCTACGTTGGGAGTAATGCGTTGGGCTAGCGCATCCAATCGCGGACGGGCTTGGATTCGACACGCATCCCACAATATCCTGCCCAAATCTTTTCCTTTTGTCTGACTATATTTACCTATAGCCTCTGTATAAGCAGCGCGAATAGTCGATGGGCTGAGATTAAACTGAGCAACTAACCTGTTGACTTGTCCGTTTAATTGAGGTGCTAGATCGGACAAATTACCTTCCCAAAGTTCAGTTTGCTCTTCCACAGTGGGTTTATCAATATCAAAGCTAACCATTGGACGTTGCTTTAAATACATCCTTTCTCTGCTACTGATAAATAAATAACTATTTACTCGCTCGATGAAACGTTCAATAGCAGACCCGCGAAGTTTATCACTTGTATCTAAATTGTTATATTCTATTAGCAAAGCATTTTGACCTAATATCGCTTCGCGTTCCCACAGTCTAATTAAATTTTCCATCTCGCTAGGTATTGCAGGTACTAGCTGAGCGGACATTATATTCAAATTCAGACCTAGCTTTTTACACACATCTGCTGCAATTGCCCATTTTGTTGTGGGTTGGGGTCCGCATAATTGAACCGCTGTTAACATTCCGGAATTACGTGCTTGAGTCCACACAAGTGCTACTTGTTCGGATAGTTCCCGGTGCGATGAAACTAAATATCCAACTTCGGAAAGCGGCTCAATAATACCATTGAGTTGTTCGTCAATATATTCGGTTCCGACAAGATAGTGTAAGATCCGTTCGTTGATTCTTAAAGGACAAAGAGTTAGAGCCTTCCCCTCTCCGATTTCAATCAAACCCCAACTACGTAAAGGTGCATGAGGTGTGATCGCATCCCAATGAGCATCAGGAAATGCTGCTAAAGCTAAACTAAAAGTTGGGTAAGCCTGCTGTGCATCACCTTGCGCTGCGGCACACAAACCACTAAAATCGCTACTAAATTCCATGCTGGCACACATTAAAAGTATATTAGATTCAAAGTTTGACAGACCAAAAATTCTGCATACTTTATCTAATGCCGATGGTTGTGGCATTGCAATGGCAGCTGATTCTAAAGCTTGGTTTAGAGTTTCTTTTTCTTCCTCTTTGACAACAAATTCATCATCCGATCTTGCAATGTGTATTTCTATGGCATAGCGTACCAAAGCTAAGGATGCCGAAAGGTAAGACCCATTTGCGTCATACCAATTGCGATTAGTGGTTGTAGCATTCATCTGTTCGTGCGGTGGGGGAATTATGTTCCGCTTCTAATATCATATTCCCATAGCCAGTTGGAAACATATTCCCCAAAAGTAGAAGCTATTTCAATTAACCGTAAAAACAGCGGGATCATGTTTTTAAAATTACCTTCTACTATCTATTCTGGTTCCCAGATTGAAACCTTTAACCTTCAACCTTTAATTGAAGCAGGGCTATCAATTAATACCATTGATGCATAATAAGTAACTGAAGGTCGATAATGTGTTTGTAAAGCAGACCAAATTTTAGAACTATCTTCCATGTTCAAAAATTCCGAGCTAATTTTTATCTGTCCAATTCCTTGTGCTAAATCAGATACAGATATCCCTCTTAAAGCCTGTGAAAATACGCTGGATGTAGCCGTTGCGGATGCATTTCTCAACGCAGCTTCAATTACTTCAGTTTTGACTACAGGTGATATATGTAACAATTGCATTGCGTATCCAAGTAAAATTTCCGATTGAAAATCTTTTGGTCCATAAGCTGTTAATAGGTAATGCAAGTCAAGGGCTAGGGGTGGATTGTTAAATTGCTGCTGGTTTTTAGCTTTATCTAAATCTTTATCTTTATCTTTATCCCCAATGCGCGAATGGCGATCGCGAAATTCCCGAGAAATCCAATCAACATTGCGGTTTTGGGTGACTTGATACAGAAAAAGGTTGATTTGTGCCCGTTCGTCTTTTCCAACTTCAATTTTATCTGGTGGAAGGGCACTCACCAGCACATCTCCGATGCTACCTACAATTGCATCATTAACAAAACCATTTTCCAATAAATTTTTAATCACTGCCGTAACAGCAGCAATAGAAAGCGCATTACTCATCCTGCTTCCTCATGGCTTTATAATAAATACTCCTTATTGTTAATACATACGTATTGTTTTTCATCTATTTTTAATTGGCAATTTTATGTTTCAAAATTTTATACTAAAGTATATTGTAAAATATCTGTAAACATATTAAGTTACTAACATATAGAAATAGTATGAATAAGTATTGATATACTCTCAAGTTCATTATTATGGTTCCTTAGTACTTATTATGTGACAAATATAGTTAAGTAAGTCAATTTAAGAACAAATAGCGCGAATTGACTTATGGTTGCGACTAATTGAATTACCGATATGCAATCCTATATTGCGTAGAGACAGGCTAGAAAAATAATTTGTTAGAATCTTAAATAGTAAGAGCCTGTTACAAGAGCCACTGCGCTATATGCCCCCGCAATATGGCACGCTTGGCTAACGAAGAATAGTTCAATATTTTGCTTAAAAATAAATCAATACCGTTAAGTTAAGCCTGAAAATTAGAAATAGCGGAGGTTGAGTCGAGGAACTAATCTAATCGTCAGAAGTCGGGTTTTTATAAATTTGTAAACGTGTTACAGATACTCCCATTCAAAAACCCGACTTCTCAACCTGAAATTTTCTTACTGAACCGGATTAAAATATAAATAAGCCTACCTGAGAATTACTAAAAGTTTAAAATAATTGCTTTAAATTAAAACTTATTAAACTTTCGGCATATGTATTTAGAAACTTTGAAATTATAGAGTTAGATGTTTGCTAAATTAGTCTTTTTGCGGTTAATAAGCATACTCTGTACTGAATAACCATTTTAATTTATGATTTTAACCTAAAAGTAGTGCTTAAATTAACTCTTAAATCAACTCAGGACTTAGGCAATTGTCACAAGCAGAAGGTTGGTGCGTGACACTACAACCTAATTATTACGTTAAAAATTAGTCAAACCGTCACAGCACCCTACAACAAAATATGCCTTTTTGCTAAGTCCTATCAACTAAATACGTTAATCAAATATATTTGACAGTTTAAACAACTTAAGATGAATTACGGTTTCAAACAAGTACGAGACAAATAAGATAATTGTATGTATTTATTAATATTTTGATTAAAAACACAAGTAATTTAGTAAACAGGATGGCTTTTGTGTAATGAACTCGTCACTTTCATCAAATTCTTGGATAGGTAGGTTTATAGGAGACAATCATAGATACCGCTTGGATAGAAGTTTAGGTGGAGGTGGCATGGGAGAAGTCTTTCTAGCTACCGATACTCGGGTCGGCAAAGAAGTCGCATTAAAATTGCTCAAAGATAAATGGCTAGCATCGGGTGAAATGCGAAAACGCTTTGAGCGAGAAATTGCAGTTTGTGCTGCTCTGCAAAGCGAACATATTATTGAAATTAGCGACTGTGGAGTTACTAGCGAAGGTTTTCCATTTTATGCGATGGAATACCTCCGGGGACAAACGTTACGGCAGTTAATGCAAAGGGAAAAGCAGTTAACGCCCCTTCAAACTGCGAACATAATGGTACAAGTATGTGAGGGTTTACAGGTTGCTCATCAAGGAGCTGTTATTTATGGTGATGATAGAAACAGTGGCGAACTGATTAAGGTTATCCATCGTGACTTAAAGCCAGATAATATATTTTTATTACCCAGAGAGTTTGGAGAATGGGTAAAGATTTTAGATTTTGGTATTGCTAAAATTCATAAAGAGTCCTCCGAGCAGACAAATCTAACTCAAAGATTTATTGGTACATTTCGCTATTCGTCACCGGAGCAAATCCAAAATGATAAAAACATAGATGGAAGGTCTGACATTTACAGTTTGGGAATAATTCTCTATGAAATGTTAAGTGCTTTAGACCCTTTTGGTTTAAGTATTGACAGAAGTAAAGTTAGTGAAAGTTCTTGGTTACACGCTCATGGCTATCGACCACCCATACCATTGAGGTCTCAGCCTGGTTGCGAGCATTTATCTCCTCAATTAGAAGCTGTAGTTCTAAAATGTTTGCAAAAAAAACCTAGAGACCGTTTTGCTTCAGTGGGAGAACTGCGTCAAGCTTTGCAAGAGACGCTTCAAGCTACAACAAATACAAACTACCCACAGCGCAGGCAAATTATAGTTCAGCCCCAATCCCAACAAAATCAAATAAGTTCAAATGACGAAACTGTTTCCAAGCCCCTAGAACCAAAATTGGCAAACCAATCTAGAATAGATAATTCTCAAGATCGATCGTGGCAAAATCCAAACTTAAATCAACCATATCATAATCAGCAACCAAATATAGCTGAAAATCGGTCATATCAACAACCACCGGCATTAAATCAATTCCCAGCAAAGACATCTGACGATACAACACCCAGACATCCAGCATCTAATTCACAACAACCAATCTCGGATGGGACTACTTATCAATCTAGACCGAATCAAGTTACACCATCAAGCAATCCCCCCACTGCTCAACCAATCTCGGATGGGACTACTTATCAACCGAGACCGAATCAAGTTACACCATCAAGCAATCCTGCTGCTGCTCAACCAGTACAGCCAGATGGGACTACCTATCAACCGAGACCGAATCAAGTTAAACCATCAAGCAATCCTCCTGCTGCTCAACCAGTAACACCTAATAAGAATGGGGAGCAACCGAGAAAAAGTAAGAATTCAAAATCTAAAAAAAAGAATCTTAGTACTTGGCAAATTCTTGCGATTAATTTAGCAATAGCCTTACTCGTTATTGTTGCTTATCACTTGATTTTTCGTGTAAATAGAACAAATGAAAAGCAAGATCCACAAACAAAAGAAAATCAAAATTCCTTAGTTACTTATAATTCGCATTAGACATCTCCGAAAATAACCAAAGTCTTACTATAACTAGCTTTTAAACTGCGATAGCGTTCGCGTAAGCGTGTCCCCTTGGGACTCAGCGCTGCTGCAAAAAGTTTCTAGAGTTACTTACCAAACGGTATCCCATCTCATGATACCTTTGCACGAGTATTTGCAGCTCTAAACCCACAACAATTTCAACAATGTTTTCTGAGTTGGATAAAATCAGTTGCGACAATTACGGAAGGTGAGGTAATTGCTATTGATGTAAAACAGTTAAGACATTCATTTGATAAAAAAGATGGTCAGGCTGCAATTAGTATTGTTAGCGCTTGGGCAACAAGTAATCGTTTAGTTTTAGGTCAAAGGCAGGTTGATAAAAAGTCAAATGAAATTACGGCGATACCAGAACTAATTAAAGTTTTAGATATAACTGGCTATATCATTACAATTGATGCAATGGGTTGTCAAAGAGAGATAGTCAAAACAATTTCCCAAAAAAATGGAGATTATGTTATTGCGCTTAAAGAAAACCAGGAAAGCTTATATCAAAGCGTTGTTCAGCTATTCAAAAAAGCAATCAAAACAAGATGTGTAGGTTTAAAAGCAAGTAATTATAGTACTCGTGAATATGGTCATGGACGTGAAGAAATACGTAACTATTTGATGCTATCCGATGGTTACCCAACAGATTTAGGGCTACTGAATCAAGCCAGAAAACACACAGAAAAAATTATAGATTCGCTGTATGAGCAAGTGAAGGGGAAACTAAATAAAAAACCAAGAACTTATCGCAAAATTGCTCGAAAAAACTACTTAAAAGTTGCAAAAACACGTCGCGTATACCAAAAAGAAAGAAGAAAAGCGATAAAAAAACAACTCCAATATATTAAAAGGAACTTATCTCATATTGAAGAGTTAATCATACTAGGAGCTACTCTCTATAATTTAAGTGACAGGCAATATACCATATTGCTAGTAGTAAATGAAGTTTATCGTCAACAATTGTGGTTGTATGAAAATAGAAAGAAGAGTATCGAAGACCGTATTGTTAGTTTAAATCAACCACATATCCGTCCAATTATTCCAGGTAAAGCGGGGAAACCTGTAGAGTTTAGCGAAATTATCAGCTAGCTACTTTGAAGGATATGTGTTTTTAGACCATATAAGTTGGGATAATTTTAATGAATCGGGAGACTTAAAAACACAAATTGAATCGTTTAAAAACTACACTGGTTACTATCCAGAATCTGTTCATGTTGATAAAATTTATCGGACAAGGGAAAACCGAGCTTAGTGTAAAGAAAGAGGTATTAGAATCAGTGGACTTCCTTTAGGCAGACCTCCAGTAAATGTTAGTAAAGAAACGAAAAAACAAGCCGCTTATGATGAGAGGATTCGTAGTTCCATTGAAGGAAAATTTGGGCAAGGTAAAAGAAGATTTAGTCTCAATCGAGTGATGACTAAACTTTCTCATACTTCTAAAACTGCAATCGCAATTACTTTTTTAGTGATGAATCTGTCTACGCATCTATCACGTTTGTTGAGGGCTTTTTTATATCTATTTTTCAAAGATACACTTTTTTTCGAGTCTGACATTAGCAGGCATTATAGCTTACTTATTCCTGGTAAACAAAAACTTATATTTTACCCTTACTTGAATAACTAAATAAATCTCCGTCTCGCTTTTTATTACTTTTTCAGCAAACCCTAAATACGCGCATATTTCACTAATCGGATTGATTGTCATTACTTTATGATGTCTAAGTACTTGTTTTTTTGTATACAATTACATAGCCTTATTGCTTGCTTATTATTTTACGTACTCACAAATATAAATAATGTAAAATACTACCTTTACATAATATTTTTACTTAAATAGATTAAATTAGATGCGTTTGCCCTGTATTGCCCCCATAGTAAAGACTCATCACTAAAGCTTTTACCCCTGGACCAAACTCTCCGTCATATCCGAGCGGTAGTTCTGCTAAATAGGTTTTTCCTGTTTGAGGTGAATAATATTTCTGCTTACGGAAAAGTACGTTATCAGTTTTTAAGGAGATATCCTGAACGACTACTTCTTCATAACCCTTGAATTGTGCGTCTTGTGGTAATTCGAATTGAGGGTATTCTAAAATCTCTGACCGATCTATTTTGATATTTGCTTTTTTACTACTCTTGCTGTGCTGAGTGGGGGTTTTGCGTTCCTTTTCTGATGAATGGTCTTTCTTAAACCCTTTCAAGTTGGGTTTGATGTCTGGTTTACCTTGCTCTCCCTTAAGGCGGTTGTTTTCATCCCGTAAATGAGTGGTTCTCTTCTTCTAAATCTTTGACTTTTGAGTTCAGTTGCTCTATTAGGTTCAATAAAAGTTCTACAGTTTGACGCACAGCATTGTCTGCAATCCCTTTTGGGTCGATTGTTTGCAGTAATGTCGATACTTGTTGGCTTGAAAATGGTTTCTGCGTCATGCACTATATTCTACGATACGGTGTCTACCTTTGTATCCTCTTATTTTTCTTCTCACCCCCTATTTATTGAGCGGGTACCATTTATCTTCCCTGATTTTGTTAATAAAAAATATAAAGTTTTATAGCTAATATCTTGTTTGATTCAATATTTTATATATAGTACACCTATTTGATTTTTTCAAAAATCATTTTGCTCAAAGCTTACTGTACAAAGGTTTTATTCTCAGTATGCCTAGCAAGATTCAACTAGAATTCCTATATTTATATTCTGTGCATAAACAAAACATTCAAAAGGAATAGATAATTTTTAAAATATCTACCTATAAAGATATAAGAAATATTTGATTTTTTATGCTTTAGTTGGAATTTAGGGTAATAATCAGGAATTTTATGGAGTTTGGGAGTTAATCAACAGAATGCAAGTAAATTGACACAATAAAATCAAACTATTGTAAAAAATAAAATAAACTAAAATCCTATTGCTTGTTGTCTATCCAAAGATTAAATTTAAACACATTAATTAACTCATCCTAGATAAAACATTGAAACCCTCGAACGAATGTTCTCTATACTTTTAATCTAAACCAAGATTGTGAGTAAGTTGTGAGCAAGCTAATATTGTTTTTTTTACAATCCTGTTTTTTTTGGACATAATAAATCTACATTCATGCTTAATTCATTGAATCTTACAAGCTTGGCAATACTTGTAATCTGCTGGTTTCGGCTAAACTATTGATTTAGTTAATCGCTCCTTAATTCGCTAGATTGCTTGTAATACAATACTTTTATGATTTTACGCTAATAATTTAATATTCGCTTAATTTTTGCGACCAATAAATATTATATGCATACAGGTTCTTTTAATATAAAGAGATTTAAATATTGTTTATTCGTATAAGAATGATAAAAAAATATCTATATTCTTATGTAGAGATAATAGTAATAATCAAATTATTCATATATACAATTCAATATTTGTATGCCGAATTATCTTTAATCCCACAGATTAGCAAATAAAAATAATTCAATTATTTTTTTATAATAAAAAAATACTCACAAAATTCTCAATGTTTTTGAGTATTTTGAAAGTATATATACTTATCATTTTTAAATCCAGTTATTCATTGAGAGTATAGGAATGGACTATGTACAACAACAAAATAAATATCGGCGAAAAAAACTTTTCCAAAAAAAATGTAGCAAAAATTGAAAATCAAAAAATAGAAGATTGGCATATTATTGAAGCCGATTCTATTATCGAGTCGCTGAATACCTCAAAAACTTCGGGATTATCTAGCGAATCAGCTTTGGAAAAACTTTTAAAATATGGGCAAAATCTTTTACCCGAGCCAGCATCGCGTTCGAAGGTCAGTATTTTTACTGAGCAGTTTAAGTCACTATCAGTAGCTTTACTAACTTGCGCTGCGGTGGTTTCCACTGCAACGGGTTGCTGGGTTGATGCTTTGGTAATTATGGGTGTTGTAGGTATTAATGCAGTTAT
Source organism: Rivularia sp. UHCC 0363 (assembly GCF_034931125.1). Lineage (NCBI taxonomy): Bacteria > Bacillati > Cyanobacteriota > Cyanophyceae > Nostocales > Rivulariaceae > Rivularia > Rivularia sp. UHCC 0363. The sequence continues at coordinate 52,849 of NZ_JAYGHM010000044.1, forward strand.
TGGTTACTTTACAGAAAGCCAATCGGAAAAAATTATTCACTCCCTGAAAAAACATGACCGCCCATCTACTTTGGTTCTTAGAAATGGTAGTATAACTCAGATAAACACTGAAAATATAGTTCCCGGAGACATTTTAGTTCTTAAACCCGGTAGCTATATTGCAGCGGATGCCAGGTTAATTGAAACAGAAAATTTAAGCGTTGATGAGTCGGCATTAACTGGTGAAAGTATACCAGTTATTAAGAAAACTCAACCCCTTTACGGTGAAAATATATCTCTTGCCGACCGAATCAACATGGTATATAAAGGTACATTTGTCGTTCCCAAAAATACACCATATTTGATATTGGTAAACTGCCGCAAAATCAATATTTGAATATTGCTCTTATTGGTTCCATTGGATTACAACTACTATCACTTGGGGTTCCCCAACTGCGATCGCTATTAAGTCTTACGACCATTAGTATTACGGATAGTGTTTTAGTTAGTGGTAGTGCATTTTTACCATTGATATTTAATGAAACTAGAAAAAAATTAATCGCTGGTAAAAATGTTTGAAATTTGAAATAAGTATTACCAAAAAAACGGAGTTGGATTTTTGCTTACTCCCTTCCTGCTCTATAATTACCTATCTCTCTTTAAACCTTTCCTTTGCGTTCTCTGCGTCTCTGCGGTTTTTTTTAATCGGTAATCTTCTACCGGGAAGGAAGTAAGGGGAATGTACCTCATTTATTTGCAAACTGCTGTATTCTTTAACAACATATTTGAGCAATTTTTAGAACCCGCTTCGGAATCAAATACAATAGCTAAAAAGCAAAATTACCTCCTTTCCGTCAGAAAATTACCGAAAAAAACCTGATTTCCGCACCCTCAACTGTCATAATCTGTTTTGGGTATAAAATTAATTAATTTTTATCTAGCAACTAACACCGAACAGCAAGCGTGGTGAATAACATAACTGCTGACGCTACCGAGGACAATTTCTGCGATCGCATTATGTCCTCTACTACCTAATACAATTAAATCCGCATCCCAAGATTGAGCAAAATCGCAAATTTTCTTGCCTGGGTCCCCAATCTCATAGGTAAACGTTACGGGAATTTTCCGCATTCGTACTTGCTCGCAATAATATTCCGACCATTCGCTGACTTTTTGGATTTCTTGCTTTAATTCCTGTTGATAGTTTTTGTGTAAATTTCCATATATATTAATATCGCCAATAGTACCAATACCACCGATAGATGATACTTCTCGAACAAGAAGGTTGCTATTTATACAATGGAACAACTTAATTTCGTTAACGTTTTCTGTGGCTACATCTAACGCTGTTTGCAGAACTTTTTCTGATTGCTTAGATTTATCTAGTGCAACTAAAATCTTGCGATGAATCATGGTTTTCCCTTACAGTAGATAAGTAATCGGACAAAATATTTACATCTTCAGTTCTGGACATTAATTTTGTCTTGCTACTTAAAAATTCAATACTTTTACTTTATAGATATAATTTGAAGAAAATGTGAGGATGCAAATTCAAACCTTCCTCACAAGTTCCTCAAGTTATTGCCGGTATAACTCAAATTGAAGTAAGTACAAAGCTTCAATCTCTTGCGTGCTATGGGTAAAGGCTATTTTTAAAATTGCTCAAAAATAAATCTTAGTTCCTGTCGAAATGCCAGTGTTTCATTCGTCATAGTTATAGAAAGCATCGAAAACTGCTTTTGATGAAACCTAAAACAAACAAAAATATATGAAATACAGCATTCTCAATTACGCAAACGAGCAAGATTACGCTAGCGGTAAAATTGATATTCCTGCATTCGCCGCTTATGCCCAAGCACTAACTGAAGCAGGAGTAATGATTGCTGCTACAGGACTCCAACCCAGTCGTACTGCCACTACCGTCCGCATCCAAAACGGACACCGGAACGTGCAAGATGGTCCTTTTGCCGATACCAAAGAACAATTGGGCGGTTTTTATGTCATCGATGTACCCGATCTAGATACTGCCTTAGAATGGGCGGCGCGGAATCCTGCGGCGAGTCTAGGTGGTGTTGAAGTGCGCCCGATTACAGGTATCGAAGTCCGTCCTGCCACACCTGCTAAATAACCATAATTATTCGAGAAACTTGGATGAATACCTTATATTTTCTTTCTGGGTAATCCCGATCTGCAAGTCATGGAAAGTGTTGGTAGTATTTTCACTAAGCTTACTGGTAAAAAATGTGCCGATTCTTTAGTAGAGGAATAAAAGAGAGCTAAAAATGGATGCACGTCGAGCGGCAGAATTAGCGGCACGTAATTCTTATGGACGTTTGGTCGCTTATTTAGCAGCACAAACAAGAGATGTGGCGGCAGTTGAAGATGCCCTCGGCGATGCCTTTTTGGCAGCCCTAAAAAATTGGTCGGAAAACGGAGTTCCCAAAAACCCTGAAGCATGGCTCCTAGTCGCCGCTCGACATCGACTAATTGATGTAGCGCGGCGATCGCAAGTTCACGATCGAGTCCTCAATACCTTTAAATTAAATGAATTGGAATCACAAACTGAGCCAGTCTTTGATTCGGTGTTTCCAGACGATCGCCTAAAACTGCTGTTTATTTGCGCCCACCCAGCGATAAATCCAGCAATTCATACACCTCTAATGTTGCAGACAGTACTGGGTTTAAATGCGGTTCAGATTGCCTCCGCATTTTTGGTTGCGCCCGCTACGATGAGCCAGCGTCTGGTTCGAGCAAAGGCAAAGATTCGGGATGCGGGTATCGCATTTGAGTTACCAGCAGCGAAGGATTTACCCGCTCGATTAGCAGTCGTGCTAGAAGCAATCTACGCAGCTTACACCAATGCTTGGGAAACAGTGGATGGGGGCGATCCTCGGCATCGAGGACTGGCAGAAGAAGCCATTTGGCTGGCACGTCTGTGCGTTCAGTTAATGCCTCAAGAGCCAGAAGCACGCGGTTTGCTTGCCCTCATGCTTTACTGCGAATCCCGACGCGATGCTCGTCGCACCGCCAACGGTTCCTACATACCCCTGTTGCAGCAGGACACTAGGCTTTGGTCACAGCCTGCGATCGCTCAAGCAGAACAACAACTGACACAGGGAGCTACATTTAAACAATTAGGACGATTTCAACTTGAAGCTGCCATTCAATCGATCCATGTCCAACGTGCCGTCACTGGGCAGGTTGATTGGGAAACGCTAGCATTATTATATGAGGGATTAATTCAACTTTCACCAACTTTGGGTGCATTGGTAAGTCAAGCCGCTGCGATCGCCCAAGCCAAAGGATTAAATCAGGGTTTAGCACACCTGAATGCGCTTTCACTCGAAGCAGTGAAAAATTACCAACCTTATTGGGCATTAAAGGCTCACTTACTGAAGCAGTTAGGGTATAAATCGGAAGCTCAACAAGCTTATTTACGAGCGATCGGTTTAACCGAAGACGATGCAATTCGTGAGTTTCTGCTCCATAAGTCGCTTTAATTATGTAGGTATAATTTGTGAAATCATCAAAATGTTGAAATAATTTGCGGAGGATTCTATGTCAAAATATTTCGCAGTACTAACAATTGTAGTAATGTTAGGAATGGTATTAACCAGAGCCTTGCTGATGCAAAAACAAGGAATAGAAGCGATAAATTTTGGCAAAATAGATAAGACGGATTTCTTGATTGTGCCATTTGCCCTTTTCTATTTCTATACCGTATTTGCTGCTACATTCAATTTCCCTACTATCAGCACGCAAGAATTCTTTGATTCTAAGGTCATCTCCTGGGTGGGAGTGTTTTTTTGCCTAGCGGGGTTATTATTATTGTTGTGGAGTCTTATTTCTTTTGGGCAGAGTTTTCGTATTGGTATTGACACAGAACACCCTGATAAACTAATAACTACTGGCGTTTTCGCTTTTAGCCGCAATCCCATTTATGTAGCATTTGCGTCGATATTGTTTGGTCAATTCCTCATATTCTCGAGTTGGATACTTTTGGTTTATATTGGTGCAGCTATTTGGCCGTTTCATCGTCAAGTATTACGTGAGGAAGACTATTTAAATAAGTATTACGGTAACGAATATCTGGAGTATTGCGATCAAGTCAGAAGGTATTTATAAAGCAGTAGTATCATGGAATCAGGCATTCAGTCATATTTACGTATTGCAGCGAGTCATCAACGCGATACAGAGCGAATTGGTCCATTTATTGCCACTTTTTCCCGTTCTAACGATAATCCTTTTCTCAACTATGCCATCCCCGATGATAACGCTACACCATCACCCGCAGATGTAGCTGCTCTAATCGTTGCCTATGAAAAGCGATCGCGCAAACCGCGTTTAGAATATGTCCCACAGCTCGCACCTGCGGTTGAAGAGGCACTAATTAATGGGGGCTTTAGCATTGAAGGACATCTCCCACTTATGACCTGCGTTCCAGGAGCGGAGCAAATTCCGGTTCCTTCAGGAATTGAGTTGGTCTTGCCCGTTTCTGATGCCGATCTGCTTGCTACAGTCGCAGTTCAGAATGAAGCTTATGGCGCTCCACCGCCAGATTATAGCGCGATCGCCGGACTCCGAAATAGCCTTGAAGCAGGTGGAATCGCTGTTTTAGCCCGAATTACGGCAACGGGTGAGCCTGTAGGTGCCGGAGTATGTACCGTACCCAGTCACCAAACAACAGAGATTGCAGGTATCGGGGTTCGTTCGGCTTTTCGTCGTCGGGGTATAGCAGGAGCGCTTACCAGTCGATTGGTACAAGTAGCTTTCTCAAAAGGCATCTCTCTACCTTTTTTGATGGCTGCACATGAAGCAGAACAAAGGATTTACGCTCGTGCAGGCTTTGCTGTAGTCGGTGAGATACTACATATCTCGCATTTCAAACCACCGATACCAAGTTTATCAAAGTAAAGCTTAGGGGTACCTACACACATGAACAAAAAGCCAATCAAACGACCCGTAACTCGATCTGCTCTATCTATTTTAAAGATAGTCATGACTCGTTTTGTTCGCTGCTTTGGTTTCACCCACAATAAATCTGAAACTGCCATCGCCAGATGGTTGCGCCGTTTTAAGCAAATACTATTTTTGTTTGCTGTACTCTACGCTGCTCTCTATACTTTTCCACAGGTGCTATTTCCCTACAGTCTTAGCGTACAGGGTGTAACTCTCTATTCCCGTTCCCCACTTTCACCTGAAGCCCCGCAACGCATTGCGGAGATGATGCAATTGATCCAGCGTTCCGAGTTAGCAGTACCAGGACGTAGCGAGCGAATTTTTATCTGTAACCACCCTTGGCTATTTCGTCTGTTATCACCAATTAGTGGAGGAGCATTTGCCTATTCGTTGCCAGTCACTGATAATGTATTTGTTGCCAATGCTGACTTAACTAACAATGTGGCTCATAGTGCAGCTCCTAATTTTAACACTCGTTCCTTCTCTGCCGTTGCTGCCCATGAAATTACTCACGGCTTGATTCGTCGTCGAGTCGGACTTTTAAATAATTTACCGACTTGGATTATCGAGGGCTATTGCGATTATGTCGCTCACGAGAGCAGCTTTCCTGAAACCGAAGGACTTCGCTTGCTGACTGCTGGTAAACAACATCCATCGGGGTCATTTCGCTACTTTGTTTTCCGTCAGATGGTGAGTTATTTGATCGAAGACCGTCACTTTTCGTTTCAACAAATTCTTGAGCGTGCCGATAAAGCTGCTTCTGTCGAAGAGGAGACACTAAAAGCAATCAAAGCACGAAATTCTCAATAACAAGCATATTGGAACATAAGTGCAGAGTTTTCTTACCACGGCTCAATTTTAGCATTACTAATTTTAAACCTCATGCGATCGCATTTCATTAACCCAACTTATCCGAAATTGGTTAATATCGAATTGTTGCTAATAAAATACTAATTTAAAAAAATAATTTACAGGAGGTTGAACTATGACTGTATTTATCGCTGTCCCGGTAGAAGCATCGCTACAAAACCGACACAAGGTACAGAATTTCTGGTTTAATCTCCTTACCATCGTTGCTGCCGGATTTAAGATTAGATAGAACTAATTGAAACGGTGAGAAACCTATAGTTTGCGCTATTCTTGGTTTGGAGAAATGAACTAATAAATTCTTCTGCGTACCTTGTGTCATACAAGAAATACGTATTGAGGAAATATCAATGAATTTGGATTTATTGGGCTGGAACGATTTTTTTGCTTCGAGCTTTGAACCTTATCGTCACCAAGGATTTACGGTGGCTAGGGTGGTAATTGAATGCAGAAATAATTACATTCTGCAAAGCGAAAGTGTCGAATTATCGGCAGAAATTACGGGTAAATTGCGATATCGCGCAGCCGAACGTCAAGATTTACCAGCGGTTGGTGATTGGGTTGTTATCCGTTCGAGAGAAACGGGAGTTACTGCAACTATCCACGATATTTTGCCGCGAAAGAGCAAATTTTCTCGCAAAACCGCCGGAGCAAAAACCGCAGAACAAATTGTTGCTACTAACGTTGATACTGTATTTTTAGTCACAGGATTAGATGGGGACTTTAACTCTAGAAGAATCGAACGCTATCTAATTTTGGCATGGGAAAGCGGTGCAAACCCCGTAATTGTTTTAAACAAGGCAGATTTATGTCAAAACCTCGAAGAATGTTTGGCAGAAATAGCAGCAGTTGCCTTGAGTGTGCCAATTGTTACTATCAGTGCTGCTAACAGTCAAGGATTGGAGCAACTCAAACCATACTTGCAACCGGGACAGACCGTAGCTTTATTGGGTTCCTCTGGGGTTGGTAAATCAACTATTACGAATCAACTCATGGGTGAAACAGTCCAAACAGTGCAAGCTGTACGTCAGGGAGATGACCGAGGTAAGCATACAACCAGCCAGCGAGAATTGATGGTACTTCCTAGTGGTGGCTTGATTATAGACACTCCGGGGATGCGTGAAATACAGATATGGACGAGCGATGAAGGTTTATCTGAAACCTTTGGAGACATAGAAGATTTGGCGCAACAGTGCCGTTTTCGGGATTGTCAGCACCAGCACGAACCCTGTTGTGCGGTACAGGAAGCATTACAAACGGGGAAATTAGATGTGTCTCGGTTTTTGAACTATCAGAAGTTACACAAGGAAATTAAACATATGGAAATATTACAAGACCAAAAGGAGTATATAGCCGAGAAACAAAAATGGAAAAAGCTGACTAAAACGATGCGGAATTACAAAAAGGGTTAATTTATGATGTTTTAGGTACTTTGAAAGCAGAAGTAAAAATTTTTCCCTTCTGCTTTTGATGAAAAGGAAGAAAATTAGAGTACATTGTAACTACTTTGTATTCGCGATCGCTCTTCCCATATATTCCCACAATGCACGATCGCCCATACCTCGACTGGCTGTTTCTACTCCTTGGTGTGGATTAAATCTTCGATATTTATTGATGTGGTTGTGTGAAAGGCGATCGCTTCTAATCTCCGAGCAAACTCAGTTTTGGTGTGGCAACATTCAAATTGGAATCATCAGAGATTCATCATTTAAAGTAAATACTGGCATCATTAGTTGTGGGATTATCTGTAGTAACTTAAGTGAGCGATCGCTAAGTATTTGCAATCAATTAGGTCGAGAATTAGAACAAATATATAAAACAGCAAAAATCGGAGGCAATTTCAATGGCGCTATCCAATATCAATCTTTGGTATTATAGTTAGTTTATACTCGCAATCGGACATTTGTTTCAACGCGATCGCTACTCATGCAATCTCTGTTATGAGAGCAGGATTTACAATCTCTTGGCAGGTCTTTGATTCATTAAATATTCTTCATATTCAACCTTGAATTCCCGTACATTTTGAAAATCAACAGAAAGCTTTGATTAAACTCAACGAGGTTGTCACCAACCCCGTTGGTCTTCAAAACCGGACATGAAACTTTCACAACAGGACGGCTCCTCAATATCTCGGTGCTTGTCACACACACCTCATACCGATAAATCTATGGCAGTTTTTTCATCGTGGCAATGTCGATGCAATAATTGGAAATTTTTGTATTCATCCTTACCACCTTGTGAGCGGGGAATGATATGGTCGATTTCCATTAAGTCATCTTCTTTAAAGTAGAGTCCGCAATGTGAGCATTTACCTTTCTGCTTTTTGAGAAGTAATGAAATCCTCTTATTAGCTTCCGGGTGTTTCCCCATTCTGGAACTCCAATAGACCCAATCTCCGTCAAAGGGACTTCTTTTTGATTGCACTTTTATATGCCTTTGAATAGAAGTTTCCGTATGCCGGGAAATCTTTTTAAAGGAGTCTTTTTCAGTAAGAGCGAATCTCCAACCGCCACCTTTATCAATCAGCCAGTACTTGTTAGATATCCAATATTGGCTTTTTGTTGGGTGACGATGAACTGCCCAGTTTTTTAATTGCTGGTACATCCACTTATTTAGTGACGAATATGCCTCACTACTTACCACCGATGAAAAATAATTAGACCATCCCGTTATTACCGGGTTAAGTTCATTGATAAGTTTCAACTGTGTTGATGCTTTATGAACCTTGATGATTTTCTTAATTTTCTGGCGGTGTTTCTTAAGACTTTCGTTGCTAGGTTTGATAAGTGTTTTAAACCCTAGTGGCTTTCCAACGGTGTTTTTTCCTGATTGGTATTTTCCAACCGGGTACTGCTTGATGGTATGTCCCAAAAAATTGAAACCCGCATTTCCTTCATACTCTAAAGTATGAGAAATTCTTGTAATACTTCGGTTTAAGTTCTAATCCCAATTCTTTTAACCATTCAGAGATTATTATTTGACATTGCTGTATTACCTCTAAATCTTCGTGTAAGATTACAAAGTCATCGGCAAAACGAATTAGGTGGGCGGCATTACGACGGGCTACCACTTTACTTTTTTCCCAAAAAACCTTTTCCGGGAAAGCTTGTTTAATTCGTTCTTCCATCCCATGAAGGGCAATATTCGCAAGAAGAGGCGAACAAATGCCTCCTTGCGGTGTACCTTCATCTGTTGGGAACAGCCTTCTACTGTCTATCACCCCTGACTTTAGCCATGCTTTAATTTGACGGCGTATAGTAGGGGAGGTATTCAGTTTTGTCAATAATTTTAAATGGTCAATTCGGTCAAAACATTTCGCAATATCCGCGTCAAGCACATATTTAGCTTTAGCTTTAATTGCAGAAAATATCGCGCCGATTGCATCATGGGGTGAACGTCCTGGTCTAAAACCGAATGAATTTGGCTCAAATTTGGCTTCCCATTCGGGTTCCAGGGCCATTTTCACTAAAGCTTGTAATGAGCGGTCTTGTATTGTGGGTATTCCTAAAGGGCGTTTTTCGTCTGTTCCCGGTTTAGGAATCCAAATTCTACGTGTAGGTTTGGATTTTCCGGTTAACTTTAATTGCCTAACTAGTTTTAAGCGTGCTTCTGGGGACAGTAATTTAATTCCATCCACTCCTGCCGTTTTCTTACCAGTATTATCTTGTGTTACCCGACGTACCGCTAAACATTTTGATGACCAAGACCTTATCAAAGTTCTTTGGAGTCGCCTAACTGTTTTGACATCGCCACGTTCTGAGGCTTTGAATATGCGTTTTTGCAGCTTAAAAACTCTCCTTTCTAGCTTACGCCAGGGGATGTTTTTCCATTCCATCATCGGGTTTTCAATCCGTGCTTTAGACATATCTACTGCTACTTATACCTATTCAATCCAAGACATCGTGTCTACGTCTGCTTATCCCAATAGTTATTTTGGGCATTGGCTTCTTAGACAATCTTTCCGCCTTGATGCATCCGGTTAGTACCTACTCATGGTTTCGACCTACACATGAGAGCGAACAAGGGGTTACTTCGTTCCTGATAATCGTTGATTGAATCGTTAGGATGATGCTCTTTGCCGGGTTTGTTGGGAGTGCTTATTGGTCGGTAGCGTAGCCGCCAATCCCGTTATCCTTTACCTTTTGGTTATAGCCTATCAGCTTTATTTGGCTATTAGCCTGTGACGACAATTCGGACACATCTTTGCTTTTACTATCCATAGATTCATGCTCGATGGGAACCAGATTAAGCTTCCAGCTTTACCACCTTTTCACCCCGCTTTACGGATTGATGACTAGTCGCTACCGTAGGGGTGATGCTGTTACCCCAGCACCTGGGGAGAAGGACTTACACCTTCACGATTATCAAGTTGTCAAGGTTCGGTTTTTATCCTTTCCTTGCCACCCGTCCCTGAGTTTTACTCATTTAGGATGAACGAATCGCACACACTCTCAGGGCTGAAGCCGCTGAGATTCTGCGGACAGAGCTAACTTAGGCAGTACCCAAAGTCTAACTCTCGCTACGGATGTCAATGTCCGTCTACCCAGTAAGCTTAGGTCTATGCCTAAATTGCTGGCTACTTTTCTTAAAATATTTGCTGAACCGTTCAAGTCGGCGTTCATGATTGAGCCATTGGAAGATTTATACAAACCACGTTTTATACGTCTACGGTACGGCTTTCCACCCGTCCGGCTTCTTGCCGAACTCAGGTAGGGAGTCTCCATCTAAGTAACTGGCTTTTGAAGTATAAGCTTCTTCCGTCTCTTGAAACTTAATTCCGTGTAACTCGCAAAGCTGCTTTAATCTATCTTTTAACTTCCCTAACGGCATTTGAACAAACTTTTGATTGTTCAATCTACCCATATTGGCATTTGATTTAAAGCCTTCATTCCATCCAATAACTAAATTACCAATGCCGTATTTTAAGCAGTGGTTAATAATTATTTTGGCAGCTTTGTTGATACCATCTCTCATTTGATGGTTGCGCTTACGAGTTACTTTATCTAACCATTTATCCCAATAATTCTCTGACTTATTAGCTTTTCTAGTTGCTACTTTTTTATTCCAAAGTTGATTCATTGCCTTCATTGCACGAGCATCAACTAATAGAGAATTACCATTAGTATCAACACAAGCCGCTAAGTTATCCGCTGTTCCGAGGTCAATTGATAAAGCTTGGCTAAAATCTAGTTCTGCAATAACCGCTTCAACTTCGTAAGACAACTCTAAGTAAAAAGCACCGTTTTTAGGAAGAATAGTAAATTCTTTAACCTTGCAAAAATTAATGTTTGTCGGCATTGGCAAGAAAAATTCTTTAACCCCAAACCATCGTTTTACGGTCAATCCTAAAGAAAATCTAAGTTTTCCATCAATTAATTTAGGTTTTTGACCACCAGAATTAGGATACGCAACCTTAAAAAGCTTTGAACCTTTTAAATAGTTTGGCGGTTTAGGTTTGAAATGTAACTGACCTTTAAAGAATAAGTCTCTTAAACTTTTATAAGACTTGAAAGCTTCGGACACTGACCTTAAAGTTTGTTGCATAGGCGTTGATGGCATTGACTGAGCTAACAATGTTTTTGAAACTGTTGGTTCAAAGTCTAAATCAAACTTTCCTGTTAGTAACTTTCCGGTTTTAAAGAAAATTTGACGAGCAAAATAAATACCGCAATTATAAAGCTTGCCAGACTGTTGACAGAGATACTCCAACAACGCTTCAGTTTCTTTATCCAAATGCAATAAAACTTGCTGTATTCCCATTTTACTCTTGACTTTAGACACTGGTTCGACAAAGCCGTGTTCTGTTGACATCTGTATATTAATCTACTAAACTTTTGTTTGTCAATAGGTACCAAGCAAAAAACAAATTATTATGTTAGCTGTTAACGAATACAAGACTCACAACCACGTTAAATTCTTAGTTAATTACCATTTTGTTTGGATACCCAAAAGAAGAAAACGTGTTTTAATTGGGGAGATAGTAACAAGGTTGAGGCAGGTTTTTGCAGAATTAGCTATAGAGAAAGAATGGGACATTCTAGCTTTAGAAGTAGCCCCAGACCACATACATTTATTTGTCAGTGTTAAACCAACTGATGCACCTCATTTAGTGGTTAAAGCCTTTAAAGGTCGTTCTAGTTACATACTAAGAAAGGAGTTTCCGGGTTTAAAGAAACTCCCATCGTTATGGACAAATAGCTATTTTATTAGCACTGCGGGTAATGTTTGCAGCGAAGTAATTAAGAAATACATTGAAGATCCGCATCACGGATAATTAGAAGACCACGGTGGTTAAAACGCGAAGCTCGCCACGGGGATACTCCCCGGTGGCAGACTTCGCCACCCGTGTCGCTTCCCTCCCAAGTCTGAAGACGTTGGGCTTCCCGCTTTCCGCGTGTTTCTTGTGAAAGTGCTTCGACAACAGCAACTTTACTTGTTTGTACTAAGAAAATTGTCTGTTTACTCCTTTTTTGATTAAATTAGGTAAAGCAACAAAGCGTGAAAAAGGAAACCCACGATGGAAGAAACGGGTCCAAATTTCTATGATAATGAGACGGTATTTGCTACTTATATGCGCCATCGCCAAGGTACAGACACGCCCAATGAAACCCTCGAAAAGCCAGTAATATTAGAGCTTGTTTACCCCATTGCTAATAAACGTATTCTCGATCTTGGCTGTGGTGATGCCGCGATTGGAAGAGAATTCCTTAACCACGGAGCAGCTAGCTATGTTGGTGTCGAAGGTTCGCACAAGATGGCTGCGACTGCTATCCAGACACTTAATGGTACATCAGGTCAAGTTATTTTACAGACGATTGAAGATTGGGCTTATCCATCCACAGCGTTCGATCTCGTTTTGGCAAGGCTTTCGCTTCACTATATTGCCGACCTTTTGCCAGTTTTTGCCAACGTCTTCCGAACACTTACCCCTGGAGGAAAGTTTGTCTTTTCGGATTGAAGTTTTACGTGAAGCGCATCCACAATCTAAGCACTTTCACGACACAGAAACTTATGAACGACGCAAACGAATCCCGCTCTTCCTCATCCTTGCTGCACGAAAGCCACTATAGCGTAAACATCTCAAGCAATTATTTCAATCGCTTCCGCAAATCTTGGTGTTTTCACATTGAATAAAATCTCATTTAACAAAACTTTTCCATAAAGTAATTAGACATCTCCGACAAATAATTAAAGTCTGGTAAAATAATGTAAAAGGGTGTTTTATCAGAGTCTTATGAGTAGCATATTAGAGTATATTGAAACGAATCCGAAAGAAGCACAGCGTTTACTTGGTTTAAAGTATGAGCAGTTAAAACAGCTTTTAGACAAAGTGATAGAACTACATAATGATAAAGTTAAATTAGCTGAGTCTAAAAAAGTAAGGATTATTCGAGGTGGAGGTGGTCGAAAACCAAAATTATCACCACGCGAACAGGTTATATTGACTTTAACATATTTAAGACATTTGACAACATTTCAACTTCTTGGTGTTCAATTTGGAGTTAGCGAAAGTACTGCAAACGATACGTTTAATTATTGGTTTCCATTATTAAAAGAATTACTACCGCCAAGTTTACTTGAGGAGGTAAAAAAAACTCCAGTGACTGCGAAATTGTTAAGGATATTTTAACCGAATTCGAGTTAATCGTGGATAGCTACGAACAGCCTATAGAAAGACCTAGCGACTACAAAGAGCAAAAAAATATTATTCAGGTAAAAAAGTAAATCATACTCGAAAAAATCAATTAATCGTCTTACCAAACGGTAAAGATATTGTTGATGTGGTTTCTAATAAACCTGGACCGAAAAGCGACATAAGTATATTCAATGAAAGTAAGAAAAATTTTGAACCAAAACAAAATAAGATATTGGTAGTGTCCTGTCAATCTCTTAGTTAAATCGCGATCGCCATTGTTAATGATGCTGTTGCTGCAAGTGCTGCGATCGTGCGGACATGGTTCCAAAACGTCCAGTTAACAAGGTAATTAGCCCATAAAGAAGCACGGTCAGTACTACCTGGCTCAACTTTTGCCAGTGCTTCGTTCATCGGTACATTGAAGGCAATTGTTACTCCTAATGTACCGATTAAATACAATAAACTACCCACAAGCAAATATACCGTACCGGGCTGATGCCATTTTGAAATTAAAGAAATTAAAAGAAAGATGCAAGCTACAGCTGTTCCCAAAAACACCCCCATGAACAGCGGATTAATTACTGTAATATTAATTGCTTGCATCGCAGTAATACCTTCATTTGGTTGAAGTCGAGCCAAAGCACTCATTACAAAAGTCGAGAAAGCGAAAAACACCCCAGCTATCAACCCGCAACCTAGTACAGCGAAAAGTTTCAACGCAAACATGAAAACTCCTAGAGATTACTGAAAAAAAGCAGAGAGAAAATAATATGTTTTTGTACATTTTGCCCTCTACCTTCTTTTTAATGCACTGTGCA
>NZ_JAYGHM010000045.1:0-9746 GCF_034931125.1 Rivularia sp. UHCC 0363
TTCATCTTCATCCAAAGCCAATTCAAACATCGCAATAAGATTGTCTTCCATAAACTGTGCTGACACTGGACGACAAATCAATTCCGAAAACTTTTCCGTACAACAAGCAATATCTTGCTGTGTCTGAACAACTCCTAATTTATCTTTTCCACCTTTTGCTTGTACTGGAATAACAAAATGGGTACCGTTACGATTAACACCAACATAAATTTCGTCAATTTCAATTTGACCTATATCTTGTACAGTAGTGCGTAAATGATTCTGCAACGAATAAGTTGTTATACCTAGAAATATATCTATCAAACGGTTATAGCGTACCTTGGCTAATAGAGCTTGTTCGTCAGTTAATGCATATTTAGCGATAATTTCTGGTGTTGAATCAGGAATTTTAATTTTTATAAGATTAGGATTAGGAATTATACGATTAACTTTGCTAAGTTCAAATCTATAATTTCCTGTTCCAGCTAGTTTTATAGTCCATTCAAAATCAGTAGCAGCAGTATTTGATATCTCCTCTGGTAAATCTTTCCGGAAGCGATATTTATATATAACATCACCCAGATTTTTTGGTGCAACAATACCTAAAAGTTTCGCTATTTTAGTAAACTCATCACGGTTAAAAGGAAAACTTTTCATTCCTTCCTGATAATGTTGTCGAAAAATTTCAACTATAATTGCATCATATTTTCCAGTCTTTTTTTTTGATTTAGATATTACTAACTTTATTTTGATATCTTCTTATTCTAGGTTCTATAATATGTGCAGAAACACCGAATTTTGCCGCAGCTTGAGACATATTTAATTGTAATAAACTATCGTCGCCTAATTGCTGTATTTGCTGCGGTTTAACTGGAATTATTTCTAACGTGCGAATGATTTCTGTTGCAACTGCTTTAGCTAAAAAAGGTGGAACTGAGTTTCCTATTTGTCGAAATCCATGCCATTTTGTAATGTGGAAACGAAACCAGTCGGGGTAAGAATGCAATCGTGCTGCTTCTCGGACGGTAATACATCGTGGTGTTATGGGATGAATTGGACGTGGAGAGGTGAAAGCGCCTCGGTTACTGGGTGTTCCAGCCCTCAGAGTATTACAAACACCATCTATGGCTAATTTATAAAAATGGCTAACTGGTTCACTTTTTCCCGGTTCTGTTTGTTGAAATCTCTGTCGAGATTGCGAACTATGTTTTGTACGAGTGCTGGAAGTTAAATAAGAGTAATTAAATGAGCGTTGATAGGAATAATCGTTTTCAATTAATAAAAAACCGCGCAATTGACTGCTATAATCGCTCGGTTTGCCATATTCGGCAATTACCCAGTCTCGATCAATCAGTTGCGAGTAATTCTCTACTTCTGGTAAATCTCCGATTGCATCCCACACTGTAGGTGTTGCGGGTAAAGACAAGTTATTTACAATATATTTTGATTTCTTAGATGTTTTCGGTTGAGTAAGTGGTTGAGGATATTTAGGTAAATTAAAACCTTGGCGACATCCTAAAATAAATAATCTAGCTCTATCTTCAGGAACTCCGTAATTTGTAGCGTTAAGAACTCGATAATTCGCTTCTACTTGATAACCTTTTTTTTGAAATTCTTCGATAACTTCCGATAAAAACTTTTTATGTTCTCCTACAGTTAATCCCGGTACATTTTCAAATACAAAATATTTTGGTTGTAACTCCAAAATCAACCGCAAAAAATGAAACACTAAAGAATTTCTTGGGTCATCTAAAGCCCGCTTCCCAATCATCGAAAATCCCTGACACGGAGAACCACCAAACACTACATCGATTTCTCTATTTTTAATTTGAGAACGCTTCCTAATTTCTTCTCCCGAAATATTCTGTACACCTGCACATAAAATAGACCAAAAAGGAAAATTAAATTCATGGATAGCACAATGAATCGGGTCTAATTCCACAGCAGCAAGCACATCAAAACCAGCTTGCTCAAAACCAAGAGTCATCCCCCCCGCACCCGCAAACAAATCTACAGCAATAGGACGCATTTTTAAAAAATTTTAATTAATAGCTCATAACTCTTAATTCTTAACTCCTAACTCATAACTCCTAACTTATCCCCCTTACTCACTCAGCGCTTCAACAATAGTCCGAGTATTTGACTGCATCATTTTAATATAAGAATCTCCTTCGCTCCCAGATGCGCCGATGGAATCGGAATATAATTTTCGAGGTGCTAATTTGACGTTAGCTTCTTGAGCTACAGTTTGAATTAAAGCTGGGTTGATTGTTGTTTCGGCAAATATGGCTTTTACTCCTGTTTTTTTCACTTCCTCTACTAATTGTTTCACAGTTTGAGCGCTTGGTTGTTCTTCAGTGCTAATACCGATTAATGTCCCAGCAATTGGTATATCATAAGCGCGTCCGTAATATTGAAATGCATCATGGGTTGTAATTAATTTTCGCTTTTCTTTAGGGATAGTTGCTATTTGTTGAGTTATGGAATTATCTAACTGCTGCAATTGTTTAACGAGTTTTTCTGTATTCTCACTAAATTTTTCTCGATCTTCTGGCGATAATTTAATTAAGGCATCCCGAATCGCGATCGCCATTTTGATCGCATTCTCTACATCACCCCAAATATGAGGATCGGGTACTGTAGTTTTTCCACCTTTATCTAACTCTAAGGGTTTGGCAACTTCTCCTACTGCTAATTTATCGGCTTTTACACCTGCTGCTTTTATGAGTTTAATTAACCCCGGTTCGAGATTATAACCGTTGTATAAAATTAATTCTGCGGTTTCTAAAACTATGGTATCTCTAGGTACTGGTTCGTATACATGAGGGTCTGTACCTGGTTGCAAAATACTCTTTAAATCGATCTCGTCTCCGCCGATATTTTTGGTTAAATCGGCAATTATCGTACTGGTTGCAACTACGTCAGGTTTACCATCTTCAGGAGAATCAGATCCTACTCCAACGCACGCGCTTACTGACAATAAAAGTATCCCTAATAACCCGTGCAAAAAATATCTGCCCTGGGAATGAGTAAACGCTTCCATAATTTATATCAAAAGTTATCATAATGTTTTCATTTTGTAGGTTACATTATTCTCATAATCTTTTCATTTTTTGTTCGCTTCTAGAAAAAATCCCATGCAAAGTGTCAACTTTTCGCCAGACGATAACCTAGCAAATGAACAGCGCATCTATCATATACAGGATGCGGCGATGGTAAATGATGCAAGTATTAAAGTTGCTCGTGTGGGTGTAAGCTATCGCAGTCTAGAAGCGCTTTCGGATATTAATTGTGTTATCAAACCGGGACGATTGACGGGGATTTACGGTCCGAACGGTGCTGGTAAAAGTACTTTGATGAAAGCGATGTTGGGGTTAGTTGATAGCAGTGGTACGGTTTTGTATCAAGGTAAACCTTTAACGAAACAGTTGGAAAAAGTAGCTTACGTTCCCCAACGCAGTCAAATTGATTGGACTTATCCCGCTACAGTTTGGGATGTGGTGATGATGGGGAGAGTCAAGAAAACGGGATGGCTGCGGAGTTTTTCGGGGGTGAGTCGTCGGGTAGCAAAAAGTGCGCTGCAAAGAGTTGGGATTTGGGAATATCGCGATCGCGCTATCGGACAACTTTCCGGAGGACAGCAGCAACGGGTATTTTTAGCCAGAGCTTTAGCCCAGGAAGCGGAAATATTTTGTTTTGACGAACCATTTGTAGGAATCGACCAAAAAACTCAAACGGTGCTATTTGAAGTCTTCCACGAGCTAGCAGCCGCCGGAAAAACCGTTTTAGTAGTTAACCACGATTTAGGCGAAACAACTACTCATTTCGACGATATCATTTTATTAAATCGTCACATAGTTGCTGCGGGTTCAAGGAAGCAGGTATTGACAGAGGAAAATTTATATCAGGCTTATGGTGGGAAAGTCATGTACTTTTCAGATGCAGCGTGAAGGGGAGATGGGGAGATGGGGAGATGGGGGGATGGGGAGATGGGGGGACAAGGGAAGAATTCCCAATTACCAATTACCAATTACCAATTACTAATTCCCAATTACCAAAATAATTATGTTTGAAGCGTTAGTTGAACCGTTACAGTATAGCTTTATGCAGCGATCGCTAATTGTGGCGATTTTGGTGGGTTTTTTGTGTGCGGTTGTTGGTAGTTATTTGATGGTGCAGCGGTTGGCTTTGCTGGGTGATGCGATCGGTCATTCGGTGTTACCGGGTTTAGCGATCGCGTTTATTTTGGGGATGAATATTTTTGTGGGAGCCTTTATTGCGGGGGTTCTCAGTACGATGGTGATAACGTGGATTAGAACGCGATCGCCAATTAAGGAAGATGCTGCGATGGGAATTGTGTTCTCGGCATTTTTTGCTTTGGGGATTACTTTAATTACTATTGTGCAGAAAGATAATAAAATCGATCTCAATCACTTTCTTTTTGGTAATATTCTCGGCGTTACGGTTTCAGATATGCGAGATATTGCTGTAATTGCGGCTGTTGTGCTTGCGATCGTATTTTTACTATATAAAGAGTTATTATTTTATACTTTCGATCCATTGGGAGCGCAAGCTGCGGGTTTGCCCGTAAATCGGCTTAATTTTGGGTTGATGGTAATTATTGCTTTGACGATTGTTGCTAGTTTAAAGGCTGTTGGTGTGATATTAGTTTTATCGTTATTGATAACACCGGGAGCTACAGCTTATTTATTAGTTAAACGTTTGCATGAAGTGATGATATTAGGGGCGATAATTGGGGTGATTTCGAGTATCAGCGGAATGTATTTGAGCTATTTTTATAATTTACCTTCAGGTCCGGCGATTGTGTTAGTTGTATCGGGTTTATTTGTTTTATCTTTGTTATTTAGTCCCGCTCACGGTGTGTTGACGAATATGCAGAAGAAGAGTTAAAGAAAATAATTAAACTTGTAGGTTGGGTTAGACACGATTCGGGAATTTAGTTTTTAACGCCAAGTTATGATTATCGTGTCGTAACCCAACATCACCATATTGGATAAATAGAGGAGAGATATTTTCAACTGTCAGCAATACAGTGTTGGGTTACGGCGCTGAGATGAATTTTTTTTTGAATATCTGGATTTTTCATGCACCTAACCCAACCTACTAACTACTAACTGCTTTGCGAACTTGATGGTAAAGTGGTAATTAAATTTTGCGATTTAGTAATAATTATAAAAATGAAAACCGAACGCGAAAGAAAACAAATAATCGATACTATTAACGTACTGTTAAATCAAGCATACGACAGTACACTAGACGAAATTTGTGCATTACTCCAAAAAATCGAAGATGAAGAGGATGAAAATGATTTGAAAGCTTACGACGAAGGTAAAGAAGATATAGGTCAAAATGGCACTGTACCTTGGGAAGAAGTGAAAAACGAGATTCAAGAAATTAAACAGGATGTTGCGTGAGTTACGAAATTCAGATTTCCAAGAGTGCATCTAAACAAATTAAAAAGTTATCATTAGAACTACAAGAGCGCATACAAGATAGAATTGACAACTTAGCGATAGAACCCCGTCCAGATGGAG
This sequence comes from Rivularia sp. UHCC 0363, assembly GCF_034931125.1. Taxonomy (NCBI): domain Bacteria; kingdom Bacillati; phylum Cyanobacteriota; class Cyanophyceae; order Nostocales; family Rivulariaceae; genus Rivularia; species Rivularia sp. UHCC 0363. The sequence goes on from NZ_JAYGHM010000045.1 coordinate 5,535, forward strand.
TGAAAAAGCTTAAAGATCGAGAAAACGGTTATCGTATTCGAGTAGGCGACTATCGTATTTTGTATGATATTTTTGATGCCGTTTTATTAATAAGTGTTGTAGAAGTCGGACATCGTAGCAATATTTATAAAGATAAAAATTAATCAAAGCAAGAGTGTATGTAGCCCACGCAGGTGGGCTTCGTATTTGTAGCCCCACCCTTCGAGGGTGAGGGCTATTTTAATTAAGCAACGGAAACCTAAACCGTCAAATAACGGACTTGATGTAAATCTATGTTTGCTGTATTGTCCGTCATACTACTTATTCTTAGATTAAATCTAAAAATTTATGTTACAGCTTGTTGATTATCTAATTATTGGTGTTTATTTAATTGGTATAGTTCTTTTTGGGCTTTATCTGGAACGTAAAGCTTCTACGGGTATTGACTCATATTTCTTGGGAAACCGCAGTATGTCTTGGTGGGTTTTGGGTGCTTCGGGAATGGCATCAAATACCGATTTGGCGGGTACGATGGTGATTAGCGCTTTGATTTACGCTGTGGGTGCGAGAGGATTTTTTATCGAAATTCGCGGTGGTGTGGTGTTAATCATGGCGATTTTGATGATTTTCATGGGTAAATGGAATCGTCGCGCTCAGGTAATGACGTTAGCTGAATGGATGCGGTTGCGTTTCGGTACGGGAAGGGAAGGAAATACGGCACGGATTATTAGCGCGATCGCAAATTTAATGTTTGCGGTTGGTGCTATGAGCTATTTTACTGTTGCAGGTGGTAAGTTTTTAGGTCAATTTCTTGGTGTTAGCGATGAAATTGCTTCGATTGGGCTGGTTCTTCTAGCTTTGGTATACACGGCGGCTAGTGGTTTCTACGGTGTTGTCTGGACTGATGTTTTTCAAGGTGGTTTGATTTTTGTCGCGATAATTTATGTTTGTGTTTTGGCTCTACAAATTGCTACTATCCCCGATACGTTTGCGGTTTCAATTCCCGGTACAGAACAGTTAAAACAATGGAGTTTCAGCGAGTGGAGCAGTATTTCACCAACTTTAACTGTAGATTTACCGGGGGATTATTCCATATTTAACTTGTTCGGTGGGGTGATTTTCTTTTATCTTGTAAAGGAGTGTCTGGCAGGTGTTGGTGGTGGTGGTGGCTATATGGTGCAACGTTACTTTGCTGCTAAGAGCGATCGCGAAGCTGGTTTACTTTCTCTATTTTGGATTATTTTACTTTCATTCCGCTGGCCTCTCGTTACCGCTTTTGCGATGTTGGCTATTCATTACGGTGCAACTCAAGGTGTTATATCTGACCCAGAATTGATTTTACCTACCATAATTGCCGCATACGTGCCGGTAGGAATGAAAGGATTGTTGATAGCTTGTTTTCTAGCAGCAGCAATGTCTACTTTTGACTCGATCATTAATTCCAGCGCTGCTTATTGGGTAAAAGATATCTATCAAGCATATCTCAAACCTCAAGCGACTAATCAACAGTTAATTACCCAAAGTCGTTTAGCATCTGTGGTAATTGTAGTTGTAGGAATGCTCTTTAGTTATCAGATTAAAAATATTAACGAAATTTGGGGATGGCTGACTTTGGGATTGGGTGCGGGGTTAGCAATTCCTTTAGTATTAAGATGGTATTGGTGGCGCTTTAATGGTTATGGATTTGCTCTTGGTACTGTCGCCGGAATGTTAGCAGCCATTTTTACGAAAGCATTTGTCATCGCAAATTTAAATCAAGTGTATCAAGAATATGCTTTGTTTCTCATCCCTAGTCTTTCATCATTTATTGGCTGCTTAATCGGGACATTTTCTACCGCACCAACCGATTTACAAGTAATAGATAATTTTTATAAAGTTACTAGACCATTTGGATTTTGGGGAATTGTGCGGAAAAATCTGCCAGCAAATATTCAGCAGAAAATTCAAAACGAAAATCGTCGGGATATTCTTTCGACATTTATCGCAATTCCCTGGCAATTGACTTTATTTATGTTGGGAATTACCTTCATGATGAAGCGCTGGGATAATTTTGGTATTTTGTTAGCATTATTAATTGTACTTTCAATTGCTTTGTATTTTACTTGGTTTAAACATCTTTCTAAAGAAGTGAAGATTGTGGAAGATTTGGATTTGTAATCGAGAGACTTTCTTACTTATGATCGGGGAGCGAGACGCTCCCACTACAAAAATTATTACTATTATGACTTACCAAGTATAGCTTTGATGATTATCCCAAACTTCCAACGCTAAATTGTGTAAATAATTAATAGCAAGCTTAATGTGTTGGTCGGTTCCCTGTAAATCTAAAACAAACCAACCATCACCAATCGCATTACCACCCAAAATTGCAGACCTGATGTTAATCTCTAAATGATAATCGGAAACAAGATGGGAAATCACGGGTTGATCGTGATAATCTTTAGGAATTCTGACTCGAATTTGTTTCTGTGTAAGGGTATTATTTGAGGACATATTATAATTAACCTCTTGGCTTTTTTTTAAGAAACTTTTTTAGTCGAATGACCTGATATTTGTTCGAGAATCTCCTTTAATACCAGCGTTACTAATGCCAACATTGCCAAAATTACCGCAGATGAAAATGCAGCTTCAGTTTGATACTGTTTGTAAGCATCTTCAATAAATAGAGGCAAAGTTTGGGTATCACCACCAATATTTCCCGATACCACGGAAACTGCACCAAATTCACCCATTGCTCTGGCATTGGTCAACAATATGCCGTACAGTAAACCCCAACGGATATTGGGAACTGTAATCCGCAGAAAAGTTTGCCATCCACTTGCACCAAGAATTTTTGCTGCTTCTTCTTGATCTTTCCCAATTTCATCTAACAGCGGAATTACTTCTCTAGCAACAAAAGGCATACTTACGAATGCGGTTGCTAAAACCATCCCTGGAATTGCAAAAATAATCTTGATGTCATGGTCTATTAACCAACCACCCAACCAACTGTTACGTCCGTACAATAGCACCAGCATTAATCCTGCAACTACAGGTGAAATTGAAAAAGGTAGGTCAATTACACTCAAAATAAAAGCTCTTCCGGGAATCTTATCGCGGGTAAGCGTCCAAGCAGCGCAAAGACCGAAAACTGTATTTATGGGTACAACAATTAGTGCCAGTATCAAAGTTAACCAAGCTGCATAAAGAAAGTTTGGTTCGGATAGGTTAGCTAAAAACGGCTGTACTCCTTTTTTGAAAGCTTGAACAAATACATTTACGGTGGGAATGTAGATTACTAAAGATAAATAAAGCAGCGCGATCGCAATTAATACTTTCGGAACCCAGTTTTGTTGATGCGGTTGAGATTTATTTCGGATCATATCTTCTTCCCCAAGCTTGTAAAAGGTTAATTGCTAGCAACAGTACCAACGAAATCAGCAGCATCACCACCCCGATTACAGTTGCTCCGGAATAGTCGTACTGTTCCAAGCGCTGGAAAATCAATATTGGTGCAATCAAATCCTGAAATGGGGTATTCGATGAGATAATTACCGTTGAACCAAATTCCCCTACAGCGCGAGAAAATCCCAAAGCTACACCAGTTAAAATCGCAGGTATCAAAGCCGGTAGAATTACTCGCGTGAATGTCTGCAATTGATTTGCACCCAAACTCCAAGCTACTTCCTCTATTTCCTTTTCCATTTCCTGCAATACTGGTTGCACGGTTCGCACCACAAAGGAAAGCGAAATAAATGTCATGGCGATCGCAACTCCCAAACGGGTATAAGATACCTTGATGCCAAAGGGTACAAACAGCGCACCAATCCAACCATTTTCGCTGTATACGGTAGCTAGAGTTAAACCAGCTACAGCAGTTGGCAGAGCAAACGGTAAATCTACGGAAGCATCAACCAGCTTTTTCCAGGGGAACTCATACCGAACCAGTACCCAAGCTAAGAGAGTTCCAAATACCCCATTGATCGATGCACTCACAAAAGCTGTAGTAAAAGTGACATCATAAGCAGAAAGCGCGATCGGACTAGTAGCAATACTCCAAAATTCAGCCGGAGATTTTTCAGAAGCTTTAAAAAACATGGCGGTTATCGGTATTAACAGCATAACTGTTAAGTACACAAAACTAATTCGCCACGCCCAGCTATTTGCAAATAATGAACTGAAATTTTTCCAAGCAGACTGTCTCCGAAATCTTTTACCAGGTGATAATACTGTCATGAGGATGGGGGGATGGGG
>NZ_JAYGHM010000045.1:9775-22600 GCF_034931125.1 Rivularia sp. UHCC 0363
AGATGGGGGGATGGGGAGATGGGGGGATGGGGAGATGGGGAGATGGGGGGATGGGGAGATGGGGGGACAAGGGGATGAAGTAAATATTTAACCTTTAACCTTTTTGGCTTGAATTTGGTCAAAAATGGCTCCATCGTCGAAGAATTTCTGCTGTGCAGCATCCCATCCACCAAAGTCTTGAACTGTTCCCAAGGTTTTTACTTTGAGATACTTGTCTTTTACTTCTTTGGTTTGAGCTACAGTTTCATTTACCGGACGGAATCCGACTTTGGTAAATTCTTGCTGTGCTTCTGGAGTATATAAATACTTTACAAATGCTTCGGCAATTTCACGGCTTTGATGCTTATCTACGTTCTTATCGACAACTGCGATCGGGTTATCAACGGAAATATTCACGTCGGGAATCACATACGATACCTTTTCACCCTTTTGCTGTGCCAGGATAACCTCATTTTCGTAGTTGATTAGTGCATCACCCTGTTTTTGCTTGAAAAATGCGTCGGTGGCTTCCCGAGCATCTTTTGTAAGGATTGGTACATTTCCATAGGCTTTAGCAACAAATTCGGCGGCTTTCTTTTCATCTGCACCTGTCTTGATAGCAGAGTTCCACAATGCTAAGAAATTCCACCGTGCAACACCGGAGGTTTTCGGGTCTGCGGTGATAAATTTGACTCCATCTTTGGCTAAGTCTGACCAGGTTTTGATTCCTTTAGGATTACCTTCTCGTGTTACTAATGCAATTACCGATTTGGAAACAATGCCGTTGTTGGGTACTTCTTTTTCCCAACCTGGGTCAATTAATCCCGCTTTCTGAATTTTTTCGGTATCTAATGCTAATGCTAAGTGGACGACATCTGCTTCTAAACCATCAATGACTGCACGAGTTTGCGAACCCGAACCACCGTAGCTGGTTTTGAAAGTCACGTTTTGGTTATGTTCTTTTTTCCACTGTTCCACAAATTTGGGAATAATCGCTTCGTGAGCAGCTTTGGTCACTGCAAAGGAAACTAAGGTGAGTTGTACATCTTGGGATTTAGCAGCAACTGGACTTGCATTGGGAATTCCAACAGAATCTCCAGCACTAGAATTATTCCCACCCGAACAAGCTGCGATCGCGAAGCTTAAAACTGTCCCCACTAAAAATAAAGAGACGAAACTCTTTACAGAACTGAATTTCATTCCTTTACGTCGTGCAAATTGCAATAACTTTTGCGTTTCTTGCCACAAGCTCATTCCAGTTTCTCCTTGTGAATCTACGGTAATCCTATCGGGATTAAGTGCTTTGTCTTTATGTTCATATCATGGAAGTTAGGAAAATTACAATAGGTAATCTAGATATTTTTTACAGAGAATTATGTGGATTGCCTGACAAGTCGGCCATAATTGCGATCAAACGGCTGTTTTTACGAAGATAAAACAAGGATTTGGGGATCGAAATGTGCCAAATAGTAAAAGTTTGGAGAAATTTAGGTTTGTAAAAAAAATAAATGAGATTGCGAATAATAATTCAAATAATTGACTATTTTTTTAAGTATATTTATTTTTTAAGGTGTAATTTCTCAGATACAATATATAGATGAATTAAGTATTCAAAATAAAGATTTATCGTGGCAGGGTAATCAATGCGTAATAAAATATTTGACACTAACATCGAGAATTATCACGTTTTATTGACACCACAAGAAGTCAAATCAAAACTACCTTTAACATCATCAGCAGAAGCAAATGTTCTAAAACACAGACAAGAGTTAAGGGATATATTAGATTTTAGAGAGAGAAGAAAATTTATTGTTATCGGTCCTTGCTCGATTCACAATACAGAATTAGCTCTGGAATATTCTCGAAAACTGAAAAAACTGCAAGATCGGGTTGAAGAGAAACTACTGTTAATTATGAGGGTTTATTTTGAAAAACCTCGGACAACAGTAGGATGGAAAGGTTTAATTAATGACCCGGATATGGATGATTCTTTCTGTATCGAAAAAGGTATATTAACAGCACGGGAACTGTTGTTAAAAATTAACGAATTAGGATTATCCGCAGGTACGGAAGCTCTCGACCCGATTATACCTCAATACATCAGTGAATTAATCGCCTGGTCTGCAATTGGTGCGCGGACTGCGGAGTCACAAACCCATCGGGAAATGTCCAGCGGTCTTTCCATGCCGGTAGGTTTTAAAAACGGTACCGATGGTAATATTCAAGTGGCTTTAAATGCATTGCATTCCGCAAAAAATCCCCATCATTTTCTGGGGTTAAATCAACAAGGACAGGTTAGTATTGTTCAAACCAAGGGTAATGATTACGGTCATATAATTTTGCGTGGTGGTGGTGGTAAACCTAATTGCGATCGCGAAAATGTCAAAGTCACAGAAGAGCAGTTGAAAAAAGCAGATTTACCTCCAAGAATTGTCGTAGATTGCAGTCACGGTAATTCTAATAAAGACTATAAGTTGCAAGGAGGAGTTTTAGAAGATGTCGTGCAGCAAATAGTTGAAGGTAACACATCTATCGTAGGGATGATGTTAGAATCTAACATCAATGAAGGTAATCAAAAAATTCCTGCTAATTTAGCAGATTTAAAACATGGGGTTTCCGTAACTGATGCTTGTATTGGTTGGGAAGAAACGGAAAGAATTATTTTAGCTGCTCATGAAAAACTTTAATTAAGTAGGTAGTAGGTAGTAGGTTGGGTTAGACGCACGAAAATATTTAATTATTACTAATAAAATTGATTTGCGTCGTAACCCAACATCATGATATTTCGTAGTAGGTGTATTATGCTTTTTAAAAAACTGAAATATCAATTTGAATTTTTCCAAGGAAATAATCCCCCAATTTCGGCACGATAGCGTTGATATTCTTCCCCATAAGTACGAATCAAATCTCGTTCCTCAAAGGCTATTCCAATTAAAATATAAAATGTAAATGCTGTAGATAAAACAAGATGATCCACTTCCATGTATGGAGTTGTCCATATACCTATAAGTAAACCTGTTTGGATTGGATGGCGGTTAAAATTGTACATCCAACGTCTCATAAATGGAAATTCTTGATAAGTTTCCCCTTTCCAGTAGAAATATACTTGACGTAAGCCAAATAAATCAAAATGGTTAATGGCAAAAGTTGCAAGAACAAAATAAATCCAACCACAGCCAAATAGTCCCCAAATTAAATATTTGAACCCTATATTGTCAATTGACCAAACTGTGATTTGGATAGGTTGCCAAAAGTATAATAGCGTAGATAAAGCGATCGCAGAAAAAAATACATAGGTACTTCGTTCAGCAGCAACGGGTATTTTTTGCGTCCACCACTGTTTAAACATAGGACGTGCCATAATGCTATGCTGTAGTCCAAACAAAAATACTAAAATTAGATTAATGCATACCGCTAAAAAAACATCTTGATTCAAAGATATAAATCCTAACGGTAATACACCTGCATTGCAAAAAATTAACCATAGTATAGTTAACATTGCGATCGTATAAGCAGCAATACCGTAGATCAATACCAACAAGCGTTTCCCACGAGATTGAGTTAATTGTTCTTTTGTTGTCATTTTTTCCGCTCCGCTCTACCCCACTTATTACCGCGTAATAGTTAGTAATATCGGTTTCTCACAAGCGATTTATTTTTTTTTAATTTTTAAAAGTATCCGGCGGTTAAAACCGCTACTACACAGGCAAAGTCCACCTACGTGGACTAATAAATTTTAAACCCGAAGGGGTGGTTTTGCTTTTGTAGCAGCGGTTTCAACCGCCAGCTAAAGTATTAAATTAGACTTTCCAAACATCCTCTTAGTTCGATCCGATCATCTTATGAATAAATCCAGGTAAAGCAAACGCAGCTTGATGAATATCTGCATTGTAATACCGTAAATCGTGTTCTTTAACAAATTGCACTGCTTTTTCGCGATCTAAATTTTGAACAGGATGCACTCCTTGTTTAGAGCAATAAGTCAAACTCCACATTCCTGTAGGATACATGGGAATAAACACCAAATAACAATGCACCGAATCAACACCAAAAACTTGTTTGAGACATTGATTTAAATCGACAAAAGCCTTTTGATGAAATATCGGGGATTCACTTTGTACTGTTACTATTCCACCAGGACGGAGAGTCCGATACACATCTTCATAAAATGATTTTGTAAACAATCCTTCCGATGGTCCCACGGGGTCGGAAGAATCAATTATTACTAAATCATAGGAATTATCACCAGCATTTTGCACAAATTTAATGCCGTCATCTATGAGTAAATTTAACTTGGGATGTTCCAAAGCGGAAGAAATCGTGGGTAAAAATTGTTTGGAAGCACGAACTACCGCTTCGTCAATTTCAACCATTGTGATTCGCTCAATTCCTGGATGACGCACTAATTCGCGAATTGTACCTCCATCACCAGCACCAATTACTAATACATCTTTGACACCGGGATAAGCCAACATTGGTACATGGACAATCATTTCATGATAAGCCGCTTCGTCCGCTTCAGTACACATTACCATGCGATCAATAGTCAGCATTTTTCCCCGGTCTTGAGTATCAAATACTTCTACAGTTTGAAACTCTGAGACTTCATGGAACAGTCTTTCCCCTTTGATCCGAATAGATATGGCAAATTTCTCATTGCTGTCCGTTATCCATTCAGTAGAATTGATTTTGCTGGGTTGTTCTGAAATTGTCATTTTGCAGATGCGTGGGAGATTGCGAAAGTATCAGAAATTAAGTATATAATTTTAAGGTACTTGGTTCAATTTTAATAAAATATTTTAACTGAAATCTAAATAAATATAAATTAATCAAACTATGTAACGGTTGGGTAAATTAAGCTCTCAAAGAGAAGACGCTTTTGCGTCAACAAAACCCTTCCCTACTCCCTTTTCATAACTGTGATTTTTAACGCTGACCTAGTTATAAAGGAATTTGAATCAAAAACTCCGTTCCTTTTCCTGGGGAAGAAATACACTCTAAATTCCCGTCGTGGTTTTCAGTAATAATTTGGTAACTAATTGAAAGTCCTAAACCAGTACCTTTTCCTTCTGGTTTGGTAGTAAAAAAAGCTTGAAAAATCTCGCTTCGGATTGATTCTGACATTCCTTTACCATTATCGGCAATTTTGACCGTAACTTGATGTTTATCTATGCTAGTTTTAATCCGAATTTGAGGATTTTTTATCATATGATTATTTCCACTATTATAATCTTGAGAATCCATCAATGATTCTTCCAAAACATCGATCGCATTTGCTAACAAATTCATAAATACTTGATTGAGTTGTCCTGGATAACATTTTACTTTCGGTAAAATACTATAATCTTTAACTACTTGAATTGCGGGACGTTTGGGGTATGCTTTGAGACGGTGTTGTAAAATCATCAAAGTTGCTTCTATCCCTTCATGAATATCAACAAACTTTTTGTTTTCTCCATCAGTACGAGAAAAGTTTCGTAAAGACTGCATAATTCCCTTGATAGTATCGGTACCCAATTTCATCGAAGACATTAGTTTTGGTAAATCTTTTTCAATATGTTTTAAATCCATTTCTTCTATTTGTTCTTCAACTTCAATACCTGGATTTGAGCAATTTTTTTGAAAAAGCTGGACTAATTTCAGTACATCTTCAATATATTGGTTAGCGTAATATAAATTAGTAGAGATAAAACCGATCGGATTGTTAACTTCATGAGCAACACCAGCTACTAGTTGTCCTAAAGAAGAAATCTTTTCTGTTTGTACTAACTGCAATTGAGTTTGTTTTAAATCCTCTAAAGCTTGAGATAATTCTAAGGTACGTTCTTTAACTCGTATTTCTAATTCTTGTTTTTGCTTATCTAATTCTAAATTTAGTTTACGTAGTTTCAAATGCAGATTGATTCTAGCTAAAACTTCATTTTGTTCAAATGGTTTAGTAATATAATCGACAGCACCTAATTGTAAACCTTTGACTTTTTCTTCAGCTTCCGTAAGTGCGGTAATAAAAATAATTGGAATATCCTTTGTAGATGGATTTGCTTGTAATCTCCGACAGGTTTCAAATCCGTCTATTTTCGGCATCATTACATCTAATAATATTAAGTCGGGAGGATTGCTTTCAACTTGTTCAATCCCACTGATACCGTCCATTTCTACCAAAACTTCATAACCAGCACTTCCCAACACATCATGTAAAATCTCTAGATTGGTTGGACTGTCGTCAATTACTAAAATTGTTTCCAGTTTTTGATTAGAATCAGATTCTTCGGATAAATTCATGTCACTATAATTATTATTTAACATATTAATATTTTTTATTCAGATTTTATTTAACATAAAAAAATAGGATTATGATTCGATACTGTCTTGAAGAAATTCGCGAATTTTTTTGATGTTGAAAGATTTTACAAATGAATTCAATTCGTCAACAAAAGATTGATATTGTTTATCTTGTGAAATTCGCTCTAGTTCTTGTTTAATACCTTTGATTTTACCTTGTTTAGCAAATTCGAGCAGCATTGTTAACTCGGAAGCCGGTGGTATAACCATTTGATTTTTTGAAGGTGATTTTTTAACTATAGTTTTTGTTATTTCATCATGATTATAAAGCCAAGTAAGCTGTAATTGCTTTGCTAGTATACGATAAAGTTCTTTTGACTTGACTGGTTTGTTTAAAAAGTAGCTTGCTCCTGCTTGAATAGCTTTTGGACTATCATATTCAGATGTAATTACAGAACAAATAATGAATAAAGTGTTTTTTAATTTGTCTTGCTTCCGAACTTCTTTAAGCATTTGCCATCCATTCATAATTGGCATATTAATGTCAGAAATAATTAAGTCTGGCTGAGACATAATTGCTTTTTCCAAACCATCTTGACCATTTTCTGCTTCGATTAATTCAAATCCAATAGATGATAATAGATTAATAAATAAGGAACGATTTTCCCAACGGTCATCTACAATTAAAATTTGCTTTCTTTCTCCTACATAACCAACAATTCTTCCAGTACGGGTAATACTACTTGTTTCTGTCCAATCTTCAGCAACCGGACATTCTATTTCAAATTGAAATATACTTCCCATATCTACTTGACTCTTAACTTTTATTGTACTGTTCATAATTTCTACTATCTTTTGACTCAAAGCTAACCCCAATCCCGTACCTTCTGATTTATTTTTAGTCGTACCTAATTGCTCAAACGGTAAAAATATTTTATCTAATAGTTTGGGTTCCATACCAACACCAGTATCTTCAATATGGAAAAGTAATTTAACTGTTTGAGAGAAAGTTTCTTTTTTGATTTCTAACACTTCCACTTGTAAAGTAACGCAGCCTATTTCAGTAAATTTAATTGCATTGCTAAGTAAGTTGATTAATACTTGTCGCAATCGTCTTTTATCAATAGTAATACCAGAGGGTAAGTTTTCTGGAGTTGAGTAAATGAAGCTTAAACCTTTTTGTTCGGTTTTAATGCGACAAATTTCGACAATTTCTTGTAAAAAAGAAGGAAAATGAAAATCGCTGGGATGCAGTTTTATTTGGTGTGCTTCTATTTTAGAAAAATCAAGAATATCATTAATTAAAGTTAATAGATGATTACCACAGCGATGGATAATTTCAATACCCCGCTGCTCCTTTTTTGATAGATGAGGAGAATTTTGAATGATTTGCGTATAACCTAAAATACCATTTAAAGGAGTGCGGAGTTCGTGGCTCATATTTGCCATAAATTCGCTTTTTGCATAACTAGCAGCATCGGCAGATATATTAGCTTCTTCTTGTTTTTTGAGATTGATTTTTATTTGTTCAAATAGTTGATTTATAGAAGTTTGTAGTTGACCTAATTCGATATTTTTTGTCACAGGTATTTGTAAATCGTAATTAGATTCTTCTAAAGCCTTTTGAGTTACACTGGTAATTATTGAAATAGGTTTAACAATCCTGCGGCTAATCTGAAAAGCAATAAAACAAGCGATAGTTAAAGATAAAATTAGGCTAATAATAGTAATTAGCGATCGCAACATTTGTGCTTGAGTAAACTCATTTTCGGATTTCTCCTCTTGAGTTTCTATAGATTTAACTAAAACCTGCAATTCATCGATAAAATCGAGCATTTTGATTCGTGAATTGGTTGCGGCTAAATCTGCGAGTAGCTGTTTTATCTCTACTTCCGGCGAATTTGATTTGCTTGATTTAATTTTTTGTAATATATTTTGAGAATCCTGAGCAAAGTTGTTTAGATTAGCATTATACTTTTGAATTAATGGTTTAACATTTATTGAAGTACTTGCCTTAGCTTTAACTAACAATGTTTGAAAATCGCTTATTGTCTTAATTTTTTTTAATTTTGCTTGCTGAAAATTAGGATGTAAGTAGGGAGAAAACTGATTATTTTGTAAACTTAAAGTAGTATTTAATAAGTTGTCCAACAGCTTTAAGTCTTGACGAATTTCTTTTCTTTGTCGGTCTGCTTGATCGACCCAAGAATTACCTATACTCAAACCAAAACCAGTACCCCCTAAAGTCATACCAAGTGTAATAGCATATCCTAAAAAAATCTTTTTTTGCAGAGTAAGACGATTAGTTATCCAGAGTATGGGGTTAAAAAGCCATCCTGACGAAATCCCGGAAGCTTTTTTATACTTCTGGGTGTCGGGTTGGGATCGATGATTTGAGAAAGGATAAGTCATTCGTCTGAGTGGGTTTGCATTTGGATATAAAATGTCTAGTAATTACATGATTCCCAAATTGTTACTCACAATTGTCATAAATTTTGACAAATTATCTCTTTCTCTATTGTTTTGCGATTATTAACGTCCTTTAAATCCATATTGGCTTAAATACCTCAGCATTATGACGGAACAGCGAACTGAATTTTTGCTTTGTCGTATCGTTCCCTGTTGTTGTAGCTAGCATTGGTAAAGTATCATGCAACAAATAACTATTGCAGTTTTGGGAAGCGATCGCTTTATGAATTTAAATATGAGAATCTGGTTTATTTGCTTTGTAGTACTTTTTGCTTTAGCACAGCTATTCGATTGGGTACGACAATTTTCTCTACCCTTACCAATCTACATTTTAGGTGGAGCATTTTTAGCTGTTGCTTCTAATTATGAAAAGCTTTTTGGTAGTTCTTTAAGCGAATTATCAGGTGAAACGTTTACACAGCAGCAGTTAGATGCAGCTTCTCAACCTGAAGTTTCTTCCTTTAATACTTCTCAATCTGTGAAAAAAATTGATGAATTGGAAATTAGGGAGTAGGAAATAGGGAAATTATTTATTTAGATGGAATTACGTAAGAGACAACTTGAACAAAGCAGAATCCAGCGATTAAAGCAGTAATTACCGCTCCAATAATTACTCCTTTCATTAAAGCAAATTGTCTTCGTCTTTTACAGCTTAAAATTAGAGGAATAACGTACACAAGTTGATATAACCATACACCAGTAAAACCGATAGCGAGAGCATTATATCCTGAACTAGGGAAAATTTGGGCTATTATTGCACCAAGTCCATATAGTCCTAAAAAACTAAGAACGCAGTTAGTTAATAAGACTAATAAAATCCCCCCAATAATTACTAACCAATGATTACGAGAATTAGGATTTCGATTTGACATGATTTTGTTTAGTTAACGTCCAAGTAGTAAAAAGCAGCCACCATTGATTAAAGCGGTAATCACAGCACCAATAATTACACCTTTCATCATTAAATTTTTGCGTTGTCGTTTCAGCCGAATACAAACCGGGATTACATATAAAAGCTGACATAGAGAAAATCCGCCAAATCCAATACCCCAAACACCTAGAAGCGTATATCCACCGTAAATTTGCTGTAAAATAAGACCTAATAAATAGATAAATAAACCCGCGAGAGCATGCATTCCAATTAATAGTAGAATACCTTGAGTAACTCCCCAAAATTCATTTTCTTCCGACATGGTTTTTTATAACTAATAACATATAGCAATCCTAAATAATTCGTAAGAAATTTATAAATAAGCTGGCAGTTAAAACCGCTACTATGCAAACAAAGTCCATCTGCATGGACTTTCTAAAATAACCCGCGCAGGTGGTGAGTGCTGTTGGCGGTGAAACACTTGCGGTGGAAGGGTTCCCCGACTTGTAGCAAGTGACGTGCGACTTACAGTCGCGAGGGCTGAATCAAATTTAACTTGTAATCTTAACGTATAATCTACGTATTTCCTCATATATCAATTCGGATTGCTATAGTCTCCATGCAAAAGATATTAAATTAGAAAAAAGAGCGGACAATGCCCACTCAGTTAATAATTTTACCCTTAATTGTAAATAAGAAGAAAGTTTAAGCTTAATTCAAGAGTTGATACAGTTTTGGTACATAATTCTGAAGAACTCCGAATATACCGTGAGAAAGCATCTGTACCGCAATTGCTAAAATGAAAAAGCCAAAAACTCGTTTCATAGCACCCATCCCATCGTCTCCGATGGCTTTATTTATATATTCACTCGACCTTAAAAGCAACCAAACCAATAGGCTGAGAATAGCAATAGCAATAAAAGAACTTAAGTAACCCGTCTGTTCACTTAGATTTTCTGTTAAGCTAATTACTACACTAATAGCTCCAGGTCCGCTAATCATAGGAATAGCCATTGGTGTAAAAGAAATATTATCTTTCTTCTGTGCGGCTCTTTTTTCTAAATCAGTCAATTTGGTTGATATTTGATCTTTAACTACTAACTCCCACCCAATCTTGGCAACAATAAGACCTCCTGCAATTCGTAATACTCCCAACGAAATACCAAAATATTCCAGAATTGCTCTACCTGCAAATAGAAAACTTGCCAAAACAATAAATACACAAATAGCTGTCTGTTGAGCTTGCTGATGGCTACGTTGTTTGTATTCTTTGTATTCTTGACGATATTCCCTGTATTCAATATGGTATTTTTCTACTAATTCATTGAAATAGTTTTCGGTTTCTTGATTATGTTTATCTAGTTCAGTACGATATTGTTGTATTTGTTGATGATAATCTTTGTCTTCGGTTTCGTTTCGCGGCTGTTTTGGTTCTTGGGGTTCAGATGGCTTTTCTGGTTTACCTGGTTCTACTGGAGGGTGCAATAAACTTAGGAAAATTGGTATTGCACCAATAGGATTAGCGATAGCAAACAATGGTACAAAAGTGGTTACAACTTCCACAAAAATGGTCGTATTCAACATTTAGTTTTACTATTAACGCCAATATATTTTTACGTAATAGCACATAAAAATTAAAGTATAGTCAAAACATTTAATAACAAAAAAATAATTTTGTTTAGCTTCAAATAAAATAAAAGTTCACTCAAAATTGTATTAAATAAAATATTTTTAAAGTTTAAAAAACCGTAAATAAATTTAATATTTTAATATTACTATCTTTGTTTATAATTAATTTCTTCCTAACATGGTTGTGAGATAATCATACCCTGCACTACCTTCGCGATAAAACATATTAAACGTATCAAAAGGAATAATCCTTCCGTCAGGGTGTACGATGTGAATACAAGAACGTTTAACCGATCGCACATCGAAGTTATATGGATCGAGAAACTGCACAATCATTACCCGAAAAATATTAGAATAATTGATTCCTGCGGGTACGTTAACCATTGGTAAACAACACAAAAGCTGTTTTAATGAAGTTGCAGCAGAAGCAGGGGAATGACTGGTAGAAAATAACTCGAAAACTTTGCTTTTTAGCTCTTCATTCTGTTCGTAAAGTACGCTATTTGGCATCATTTCCACAAATACTTCTGGATTAATTAATCCCGTCAACGGTATCACCTTACCATTGAGTTTCAACGCATATCCCATCGCTAAAGAATCGGGATGACAGGGAACCGGAAGAATATCTTCGGGTTTAAAATAAGGACTTTGCTCTAAAATTGACCGACGAACTTCTGTAAGAGTATATCTATCTGTTTTAGGATTGAAACCTGATAATCTTCCCGCAACTTGTATCGGTTGAAATGTTACCCCACGCACGCATTTTTGCTGTAATGCATATTCGATTATTTTACCGATTTCACCATCATTTAAACCTTTTTTAACCGTAACAACCAAAGTTGTAGAAATATTGTACTTATTTAGTTGCGCGATCGCCTTTTCTCTAATACCCCGTAAATCCGCACCACGCAATTCTTTCAAGGCTTCCGACTCAAAACTATCAAATTGTAAATATACTTCAATTCCCGGCATATATTGCGAAAGACGTTGAGAAAAAGCTTTATCGTTAGCAATTCTCACACCATTCGTATTAATCATTAAATGCTTGATCGGCTTAGTCTTGGCAATATCTAATATTTCAAAAAACTCCGGATGTATCGTAGGTTCACCACCGCTCAACTGCACAATTTGCGGTTCTCCTTCATTCTCTACTACCGCATCCATCATACTTTCAATATGTTTTAAACTACGGTGTTTTCGAGGCTGATGGGACTCAGAAAAATCTTCCACACCAGAATCAGCGTAACAAATTGGACAGGAAAGATTGCATTTATCAGTAACTTCAATTAAAGTCAAACAGCTATGTTGTTCATGGTCGGGACAAAGCCCGCAATCATAAGGACAACCGTATTTTATCGGTGTATTAAACTTCAGCGGCATATCTCCGGGTTTAATAAATTCCAGAGATTTTTTATAATATTCAATATCATCAGCAATTAATACTTCTTCCCTTCCGTGAGTAGGACAATGCTTAACTAAATAAACACAATCATCCTGAAAAATAATTTTTGCTTCCACCTTAATCAAACACTTTGAGCAAACACTATTAGTCAAAGCATAGAAAAGATAATTACGAGTAGGCATTATTAAAAGTT
>NZ_JAYGHM010000045.1:22784-58493 GCF_034931125.1 Rivularia sp. UHCC 0363
GGAATTAGGAGTTAGGAATTTTATTTTGACTTTTGACCTTTGACCTTTGACCTTTGACCTTTAACCTTTAACCTTTAACCTTTTCAGCTTTCCTTTTGTCCTTCAGAAACAAGCTCGGAAAGAATATTTCCGGTTAAATCTAAAAGTTGGTCTAATACTAATCCAATAGTTCCGATACAGATTATACCTTCAATGATGTCATTAACTTTAGTTTCCTTATAAGCATTCCAAATGATAAAACCAAGTCCGCGATCGAGAATCAGCATTTCGATCGCGATCGCGCTAAACCAAGCAATCCAAACTGCAAACCTTAAACCTTCAAATATATGGCTGATTACTACTTTAGAATTTTTTCCTTGTTTGCGTCCGTTTCGGGTTCCTGTAGCGGTGCTGAGGATAATTGACCAAACTGCGCTCAAAAAAACAATCGCGATCGCAGCAGTTTCAGCTTCTTTAAAATATATTAAGGCAATTGGTAATAAAGCAATCGGAACAACAGTATTTGGTACTTGTAATATCCATTTACATATTTGATAAACAACTCTATTTATACCAATCAAATACCCAAACAAAATACCTACAACAACAGCAGGAATATAACCTACTAACAACAGTTGTAAGCTTAATAACAGGTTTAAAAAAATACTTCGTTCCATTCTTCAAGATGTTATGCGGAACATTTTAGGGATACTGCGACGATAATACAAAATAGCGATCGCACAAGCTGTTTGAATTGCACTTAATCCCAAAAAAGGATGAAAATCGGGTTTAATAAAATCTATCAACAACCGAAAGCTTAAATAGGATATCAAATAAAATTTAAACAAATCCCCTTGTTGGTAGTCGTAGCGACTGCGAAAGCGTAAAAATAATATTAAAAAGATTAAAAATATAATTTCATATAGCTGTGTGGGATGACGGCTAATTCCATCACCAAAATCAATCCCCCAAGGTAAACTTGTGGCAATTCCGTAAGTTTTATCGCTTAAACCAGTTAGAAAACAGCCAATTCTACCGATAGCAGTTCCAGCAATTAAAGGGTAAACAAATACATCACCAGTTGATTGCTTGATACCAATAATTTTTTTAGTAATTTCTACTCCAATTAGTCCACCTAATAACGCACCAACAACAGTTTTACCCTGTAGAAATAGCAATAAAAATTGTTGTTGATTTTGCCACAATAAATCAATATGCTGTAGTAAAACCAGCAACTTTGCACCTAATAAAGCCCCTAACATTCCACCAACAATTACAGAAGAACGTTGTCCAGTAGAAATCGCATCCCGACGCACATTCCGCAACATCAAACGAAACGCTACAGCATAAGCCAAAGACTCAAATAAAATATGCGGATGAATTTTGAAAAAACCCAAATAAATATAAATTGGGAATTGGAAATTGGGCATTGGGCATTGATAATTTATAATTTATAAATCTTAACTCCTAACTCTTAACTCCTAACTTTCCCTTCATTTCCCCATCTTGCGTTTCATTTCTTCTAACTCCGCTTCAGTTTCCCAACGAAGGAATTTTTCTTCTAAGTCGTCATAGGTTTTTGAACTGGAATTGGGATAGGTGCTGCTTGCATTCCACCAGCCAGCGTCTGTTTCGATACGTTGTTGTGTTTGGGCTTTTGTACGTGCTGCTTGGGCTTCTGTAGCTTTGGTTTGGACTTCTTGTCGTCGTAGCTGAATTTTTTTGTATAACTCTTTGGATTGGGTAATGCGTTCTTTTACACCTTGCATTTGTCCCCAAAGTTGGTTTCCTTGTCGCAATAAAGCCGCTTCTCTTTCTTCCGCTTTGACCGCTAAATCATCTCTACCGGCGTTTTTCGCTTTTTGAACTCTAATGTGCCATCTTTGAATTTCTTGGGCTGTGGACAATATTTCGTCTTGTCGGCGCTTTTCTTGTAGTTGCAAATCTGCAATTAATTTTAGAGTGTCTTCTTCCTGTTCCCGCAACTGTTCCAACAGTGCATCTAATTCCAAATGCGGGTTATTTCGCAGGAATTCTTCTAAACGACTCTCCAGAAATTTGCTCAAATCGTCAAATAAGCCCATCCCTTAACTCCAAATTTAAGCGCGATCGCGTTTATTGTAACTATTATTGCGAGCAATAGGAAAGTAATTTTTGTGCCAGCGGTACAAAGTAATAATAATTACACTGATTTAATTAATTAATATTAAAAAAAACGATTCAGCACATCGATAATTCTGGTAGAGAATCATTCATGCATATAATTACAAGTTCCGCAGGATGTATTTTTGATTGAATTAATCCTTGAACTAAATTTTGTAAATGTGAAGTACGTTGAGAATAAAGCGTGCAGACTGATATTTTATGATTGGACTTCATTTTAAGATTTACATTTGTTAAATTTTTGGTGCGTTACGACTTTCCATCTAACGCACCCTACAAGAAAAGACTACTTTATTTCTACTATAATTAAATATTGTTCCTTCGTTGCGGTCGTCCAACTGTAGTTGTCGAATTACTTATTCCATTTGTTCTTTGTACTGGATCGGGTAATCTTACAAAGTAATCACAAACAGCAGTAAAAATACTATTAGTATGATTGTCATAACCGCATCCAATTACTATTTTCCCATACTCATGCAGCTTTTTAGCTAAACAAGAAAAACCACCATCACCAGATACAATCACAAAAACTTGTAGCGAGGGTTTGCTGTGAATTAATTCCACTGCATCGATTACCAATTGAATATCTGCTGCATTTTTAAGACCATTAAAGTCAAAAATCTGCATCGTTTCAATACCAAACTGTTGAATATCTCTTCTAATAGGTTTTAATCTACTATCACTCCAGTCAGCGTAAGCATATTGTCCGGCAATTTGATTAACTAAATTGTATCCTTTTACCTTTCCTATAATATCTGTTAAAGAAAAATTGAATTGAGGATTGCTATTACCTAATGTTAAATTTTCAATGTCATAAAAAATTACCGTATTAAACTGTTCTGTAGGTAATTTAGTCTCTTGAATTGCCGAAACTAGAGATTGTAAATCAATTACTGGTGCAGAATGGTTTGGAGATTCCATTACTTTTAGCAATTCCGCTTTTAATTCGCAAGATTGCTGTTTTTCTTGTCGAAATTTTTCTGTTAAATCGTTTATCTGAGTCTGAGTTTTAACCGTATTCTCTTTTAATTCGTTAATCGTTGTAGATAAAATATCTTGACGCTGCTGATAAACACTAACTAAAGTTTGCTGAATGCTAACCCAACCTTGGGGAAAAGTCTCGTGAGTGATAACTGTGAGCGCTGATTCATAACCTGCGATCGCAATCTCTAAATTACTAGCTGGGTTTCCTTGTTCAAACCTTTGAATCAAACTACTAAGTTTTACAATAACTCTGGCTACCTTAATAGCACTTGCTGGTTGTTTTACAAACTCTTGTTTTGCAAATTCTCTTAAGCCTAAAGCAAAATTACGATCAAGCTTGTCTAAATTATTTGCTAAAAGCGGATATATATCTTGATTTTGGCTAGTGTGTTTTAAAAAATGACGTATTAAATCTTCATGCATTGCTGCAACCCTTATAATGCAACGATAAACTTAGTTTTCCCAAATTTTTGTCGCATCTAACAGGCTTACAAACCTTTCTAATTTTACATAGGTAGTGGGAGCGTCTCGCTCCCTATTGATGAAAAACGAATAATAATCCAAAATCCAATCTAATTTTACATAGGTAGTGGGAGCGTCTCGCTCCCTATTGATGAAAAACGAATAATAATCCAAAATCCAAAATCCAAAATCACAATGGTGTTAACCAATAAGTAATTCCCCTAATAAGTTTCTTTTCAAAACCTAATTTAGGTAATTTTTCTGGTGGATAACCAACATAAGTCCAATGAGGTACGTCGTATTCTACAGTGCGATACCAACCGTTTTGATTTAATGCTTGAACTTGCTTTTTATTATTTACTTTCAAATCAATTGCTAATCCCCATAAATGCTGTGAAGCTCCTGGTGGTGCTACCGTACCCAAAATTCTTGTTTCTTTTCCCTGTCTAACTAAATCTAATGTTTTAGAATCAGTATATTTCTTCCAAAATTTCGTAGTTGTGGCAAAATTACGCATACAGTCGCTTTTTGCGTATCCAGATTGGAGCCGAAATCTAATTTGACTAAGTGCTTTATTTAAAGCTTCAGCAGCAGCAGATTGTAAATAACAATTGTTCGCACCTGCTACCTTTCCCTTTGTTAGGGTAGCTTGAAATTGTTGGGTTTCTTGATGATTAGCAAATGCTACTTTTTTTGGTAGTTTAATTGTTGGATCTAAATTCACAAATGGCGCACCGTAAGCACGTAGCAAAATATATTCGTAACTATCTAACTGAGGAATATTCGGGAACTGATTCATCAGTGCTGCAATAAACCTTTCTTTGTTAGTTAAAGCCTGAGTCGGGATAGGTTTATATTTTGGTAACGGGGTAACAGCACATTCTTTATTCAAAAGTCTGTCAACCAAACAGTTTTCTACCTGCTCAATATCTTTACTTGGTTCGCTGTAAGCAATATCGCTAGCGACTAAACTCACAACTATATATATCGCAACAATAAAAAGGGCTATATTTCTAAAAATTATTTTCATTTTTTATTGAAAGTACAACTTAACACTTGAAAACGGCAAAAATGCTCTGATTAAATCTTAAAACATGAGAATTAAATTTATATTGAATATTGTTTAAGAAATTGAATCAAATATCTTACAAGCAACCTTTAAATCGTCATAACAATTTTAGTTTTCATAAAAAATAATACTGGCTCTGCGAAATATTTTATCAGCAAGGTACAATCATTAAATGACTGTATCGGTTAAAATTAGATTAACCCTCTTCTCATGCAGAATACCTATGACCATGCACAATTTTGTTGAGTTCCAAGACTCTTTCGATGTCATAGTTGTCGGTGCAGGTCACTCTGGTTGTGAAGCGGCTTTAGCTACTGCACGACTGGGATGTCGTACCCTTCTATTGACGCTCAACTTGGATAAAATTGCTTGGCAACCTTGCAATCCTGCTGTGGGAGGTCCGGCAAAATCTCAGTTAACCCACGAAGTCGATGCACTCGGCGGCGAAATTGGGAAAATGGCAGACCGTACTTACGTGCAAAAACGGATTCTCAATTCTTCACGAGGTCCTGCTGTCTGGGCATTACGCGCTCAAACTGACAAGCGTGAATATGCGCTGGTGATGAAAAAAATTGTCGAGAATCAAGAAAATCTCAGCATCCGCGAAGCAATGGTCACGGATTTGGTTTTGGGTGCTAACGATGAAGTTATCGGCGTTGAAACTTACTTTGGTGTCGCGTTTGAATGTAAAGCCGTTATCCTCACCACGGGTACTTTTTTGGGAGGAAAAATCTGGGTTGGCAATAAGTCAATGGCAGCCGGACGCGCTGGAGAATTTGCCGCCGAGGGTTTGACGCAAACTCTACAGCGTCTGGGATTTGAAACAGGTCGCCTCAAAACTGGGACTCCCGCACGAGTAGATAAGCGCACGGTTGATTACAGCAAAATGATTCTGCAACCGGGAGATGAAGATGTTCGCTGGTTTAGTTTTGACCCCGAAGTATGGGTAGAAAAGGAACAGCTACCTTGCTATATCACCCGCACCACGGCGGAAACTCATCAATTAATTCGAGATAATCTCAATCTTTCTCCGGTTTATGGCGGTTGGGTGGATGCGAAGGGGCCCCGCTATTGTCCCAGCATTGAAGATAAGATTGTCCGCTTTGCTGACAAAGAAAGCCATCAAATCTTTATTGAACCCGAAGGAAGAGACATTCCCGAACTTTATATCCAAGGGTTTTCTACAGGGCTACCGGAAAATTTGCAACTGCGTATGTTACGTAGTCTTCCGGGGATGGAAAATTGCGTAATGTTACGCCCAGCCTATGCTGTAGAGTATGATTATTTGCCAGCAACTCAGTGTTTTCCCACATTAATGACCAAGAAAATCGCCGGTTTATTTTGTGCGGGTCAAATCAACGGTACAACTGGCTACGAAGAAGCCGCAGCTCAAGGAATTGTTGCCGGAATTAATGCAGCCAGATTTGTCCGTAACCAGGAAATGATCGTTTTCTCCCGATCGCAAAGCTATATCGGTACATTAATAGATGATTTATGCACCAAAGATTTGCGGGAACCTTACCGAGTATTAACCAGTAGGTCAGAATATCGCTTGTTGCTGCGTTCCGATAATGCCGACCAAAGATTAACGCCCCTCGGAAGAGAAATTGGTTTAATTGATGACCGACGTTGGGAATTATTTACTCGCAAGCAAGAGAATATTACCGCCGAGAAAGAACGGCTGTATGGTACGCGGGTCAAGGAGAATGACGACATAGGAAAGGTGATCGCATCCGACACCAACCAAGTTATTAAAGGTTCAATTACCCTTGCCGACTTATTGCGTCGTCCGGGATTTCATTACGCTCAGTTAATTAAATATGGATTAGCAAATACCGATTTACAACGCGCTGAAAAAGAAGGTGCGGAAATCGATATTAAATATTCCGGCTATTTAGCCAGACAGCAAAATCAAATCGATCAAATTGCCCGTCAAGCAAATCGTTCCCTACCTGGAAACTTGGATTATGAATCTATTCATACCCTCGGAAAAGAAGCACGGGAAAAACTCAACAAGGTAAAACCGCTCACCATCGGTCAAGCAGCACGTATCGGTGGAGTTAACCCCGCTGATGTAAATGCTTTACTAATATTTTTAGAATTGCGTAAAAACCACCACCAGACTGAACTTGCAGCCACAACATCGAAACAATCTTTGTGAAGCGGGAGTATAGTAGTATGGTGTACCAAGAACTGGTATGATTAATAACATCTAAAAAAAGAAAATATAGTCAACATCTCCCTGGTATAGGTTGAAATAGATACTTAAACTTGATGAACTCTTGCGTAACTACCTAATTGGAAATAGTTCTTTTTAGATTCATATTTACGAAAATTTACAAAGGTAAATTCATAAATCGTCAAGGAACGAATTAATACAGCTAAATCGTTATGTCTCAAACAGCTACCAACATCGTACTTCCAGAACCATCTCAAGAGTTAATCGTCAGCGAACCTTGGACGATGGAAACTTATGCTGATGACTTGATGGATCAACTTTTTGCCGATATTGACTGCGTTCTTGATCGCAGCGGTAATTTGAGTTCGCAAATTGTTCAAGCCCAGCCGCAGTTAAAGCTCCAGAAAACGAATTTACCGCAAATAGTTCCACCCCCGACTATTGTTAATCCCGTAGCAGAAGCCGAACAACGGCGAATTGCTGCAAAAATCGACACTGCGGCAAGCAAATTACCTAAAACGGCTAGAACAACCCAAAAATCGCGTCGAAATTGGCGCAATCTCAGACAGTTGCTGACAGTGGGGGCAGGTTTGGGATTAGCGATCGCCGCGATGAACTGGGCGATGAACAGTGGGCTTTTGAATCGTCTCACCTCGAAATCATTGCAATTTGCTTTGCAAGAACCAGCTTTACAGCAGAAAGTATTAAAAACCCAACTAGCACCCACTCAAGCGGAAATTAAATCAGATTTGGTTGACTATATGCTCGGAGCGCTAGCAATCATTGAAAAACAACAGGATGCGGATGCTAACAGTAACGTCGCGACTGCTGCTCCCGTACCAGCGAATCAAACAAGCTTAGCCTACGCAAATCAACCAGTTGCAAATCCTCCAGCACCAACTATTGTTAATAGCACCCAACCATCACCTACTCGTTCTACCAGAGTAGTAGAAAGGATTTACATCCCCGTTTATCAAGCACCGCAACCGATGCGGTATGCACCTCCGACTGTCGAGGCACCTGTAGCGCAAGCCCCGACACCGTTACCACCAGTTACCACTTATAAACAAGTTGCACCAAAGCCATCCGATAACAAAGCCAAAAAACCCGCACCTGTAAAAACAGCCAGAACCAAACCACCAGAAAAAATTGCAGCTTTCGCGTCTATCAGAGAAATCAAACCATTAGCCGTAAAAAGCAAACCAGTTAATGTACGGCAAGTCCCCGACCTGCCTAAAATCAAAGAACCTGTAAAAGCCGTACCAAAACAAACCGCAACTTCCCCAGCCCCACAACAGGAGCAGAAAGTCGCATCAGTTAAGCAGGAAAAAGTGGCATCAGTTCCAGCTTCTTCCCATATCTTGGAAGGATTATTGGAATTAGGAGAACAATCCGCTGCATTATTTAAAGTCAACGGTGTAACTCGTCGCATCCAAATCGGCGAAAACATCGGAGCTAGCGGTTGGACATTAGTGGACGTAGCCAACGGAGAAGCCATCATTCGCCGTAACGGCGAAGTACGTTCGATTTTTGCAGGACAGAAATTTTAATCAATTATCAATGAACAAATAATAATTGATGATTAACTAAATTGAGTGTAACTGTACATTAGCCTGTTATTAAAAAGATATCATCAGGGCAAGCTTAAAAAAAGCATCTACGACAACAAATTTTAAATCAGTGAACAGCGAACAATAAATTGCTGTTACAAGTTAAGCGGATTGGAGCGTGGTAATTTATCGCGCCTTCAATTTGAATTTTTCCACGCGGGCTGTCCGGCCCGCACTACAAAGCTTTAGTCAAATATAGATAAATTACCAATTGATCCCGCCGTATTGCTCCCCTCTCCTTACTAAGGAGAGGGGATGGGGGTGAGGTTCCGCGAAGTGTATTTCACTTAGCCGAAAAGCGCTATATACTCACTCCTCGACCCACACGGAGACAGAACCGCCATTACAGCGAAATTCAGCCCAGCCCCATTCGTTGGTATAAACCGGGTCTTTGATGTGTTCGGTTAAGTCGTAAAATTTGGTATTAGGTTTACCGACCTCCATCCATTTACTTCCCCCCGCACCGTTGCTCATAATTACCGCCATCGCTTTGGGATGTTCTGGATTACCTAACCGAGTCCAGCCGATGATGTCCCAATGGTCAAAGTAATTATACTGATAACCATAGGCAAAATTCTGACGCGCATACAGAAATTTATCTATTAACCATTGATGAGAAACTAAATAAATCGGATAGCGGTTTCCATCTCTTCCATAATCTTCATATTCCGCACCGTAGTAGTCTGCGTAAAATACACAGGGATAGCCTTCTTGACGCAGTAAAATCAGCGCATATGCTAAAGGTTTAAACCAAGGTTCTACGGGTGACTCTAAAGCCTGCAACGGTTGTGAATCATGATTTTCAACAAAAGTGACGGCATGAGTAGGAAGCCGCTGCATCATCGTATTATCTAAAATATGCCGCATATCGTAGCGATCGCCAGATTTACTCGCATAGTGGAAGTTATAGTGCAGCGGTACGTCAAAAACCGCCATTTTACCCTGCACTGCATCAACGTACCAGTGCAGAGTATCAATATCGTTTTGCCAATATTCACCCACCACAAATAAATCTTTACCTGCATGACGCTCCATTTCCGAGAGCCATATCGGGAAAAACCACGATGAAATATGTTTAATCGCGTCTAAACGGAAACCATCAACACCAGTTGTATCGAGATACCATTTACCCCAGTTAATTGTTTCATCTTGCACCTCTTTACTCTGGAAATCGCAATCGCATCCCATTAAATAAGAGAAATTGCCGTTTTCCAAAGCAACATAATCATCAAACTTTTTACCTTCGAGGAGATATATAGTGCTGGAATCTTGAGTGTATTCATCATAATCAACCGCATCAAAATGCCACCAATGCCATTCAAATTGAGAATACTTACCCTTTCTACCGGGAAACTTATAATGGGTATAGCACTTGATATCTCGCATCCCATCTTTAGGATTTAGCCTATCTCCCCGATTAAAAGGTGTTGCTTTGGCAATTTCCGCATCATCACCACCAATCCGATGATTTAATACCGTATCCGCGTAAACTTGAATTTCCGCGCTTTGTAGAGACTCGATCGCGTTTATGTATTGTTGGCGATCGCCATACTTGGTACGAACACAACCCTTTTGTTCAAATTCACCTAAATCGTACATATCGTAAACAGCGTATCCCACATCATCAGTTCCCCCCATTCCCTTATAAGCAGGTGGAAGCCACATCGCAGTAAAACCAGCTTTACTTAGCTCTTTAGCCTTAGTATTTACCTGGTTCCACAGCGTTCCATCATTAGCAATATACCAATGGAAATATTGCATCATCGTACCGTTGATATCTGACATTTGGGTATTGTAGGTATTTGTACAAACTGACTATACCTCTTAAGGAGTTATAGATAGAAATACCACCAAGTTATGCAGTTATTTATTAACGTTGCTGAATTGCAGACGCGATATACCACGTCTCTACACTCCCGCACAATTAACATTTCCTTGCAAATTTCCTGAATCATCGTTATTTTGAGCCACAAATTCTACATTACCTTCGGCATCAATTACCCAACCAGTTGCTTCTACAATTCGTTTTGCTTTAGTTGGTTTCTGAGATGCACTTCTATTATTAGCAATCTCAATTTCGCGCAAATCATTCCAGATAATTTGACTTTGTATATTATTCGGATTAGTAGGAAAACCACCTCTACCTGTAATCGCAAAACTATTACCGCTATTCGCATCACAACCAGCAGCAATCTGTCGATCGGAATCGATTACATCTTTGGGTAATTCTATTGCTCCCGAAGTAGGATTTACATTCAAATTATTGATTTTGACAACACCATTAACACCAAATTCAGAACTAGCTGCAATATCGCTTTGTTCGGTTAACTTTTCGCGAAACTGCAAACCAAAAATACCTTGAGTTGTAATATCAATATTTCCACCATTTCCTTGAAAAGCGTTAGCAATAATATCGCTATTTTCCACACCTACAATTACCGGGGAATCAATCGTAATATTTCCACCGTTACCCGTGCTTCCGGCTTCCGTAGAAATTATACTGTTATTACGTATCGACAATAAATTTTGTAAGTTAAAAACAATATTACCGCCTTCACCAGAAGCTGTTGTTGCTGTAATAATACCTTGATTTAACTCTACTGAATCAGCATCAATCTTCAGTGTACCAGCAGTACCAATACCGTAATTTGCCACGCTTACTCCTGCATAGTCGCTGAATTTTAAATTAGGTGTGCGGATGGTAACATCTCCAGCATCACCAAGCGCAATATAAGTTGAAAGATTATCAATAATATTAGAACTTGTCGTACCTACTGTTGAGCTTATATTGCTTGCATAATTTAGCTCCGGTATCGATCCAGTTGCTTCCACAGATTCAGTTGCATTAATAACAACATTCCCAGCATTCCCAATGCCTAAATGAGTAGTTGAAACAGTACCTCCATCTTCTAAAGAAAGAGTACCTGTATTCAACGTAATATTCCCAGAATCTCCCTGACGATAACCAATGCTAGCAATAGAAGTAGGTGTAAATAAATCAGGTGCAGCATTAACTCCCGATAATTCAACTGCATCTGCATCAATTTGGATATTACCACCATTTCCATCACCATACACTTGCGTCGCTAGAAACGAACCATTTTGAATGGAAAGCTGTTGAGTCTTAATATTTACGTCTCCACCTATGGCTGTTGATGCACTTGGATCTGTAAGTTTTTTTGGATAATAATAAGTACTAGTTCCTAAAGAATTTAGAATAAGATTTTTTGGTGAAGCATCTAGCATTACTAAATATTCACTGGTATTTATATTTAAGTTACCGCTGGGTGCTGGTGTATAAGTCCGATTTTCAATACCTGTACCGTTTTGTAAACTCAAGCCTTTAGCAGAAATATTAATATTACCACTTGCTCCAAATCCGATGGTTTCACTAACAATGCTGCTTCGCAAAGTTTCGTCAGCATTCATACCATTTAATGACAGCACCTGGCTTGCATTAATATCAATATCTCCCCCTTTTTTAAAACCAAACCCGCGATTTTGACTCCAAATTACCGAACCGTTATTTATATCAATATTTCTTCCCCGTACCTGTATTGAACCCGCACCTTCACCACTGACATTTAAAAGCGACTTTTGATTTAATTGAATATCTTTATAGTTGGAAATATCGTTATATTTGAATGTGAATCCTTCTTTTATGGAATTTAACTCAACTTCGCTATTACTAACTAAACTTCCCAACTCAATACGTCCGCTAGCAGCAGTCAAATTACCACCATCTAATTTAATATCGCTTCCTACCAAAGCTAAAGTATTTCCCGGCTTTACCTTTAAACCAGGTGCGAATCCAAGGGAAAAATAAGGTGTAAAAATAGGATTTTGGGTAACTAGATCGTGTCCGTAACCATTTACTTGAATCTCTCCTGGATTTTGCCCCATTTGTAAACCCAGAGGCATATTAATAGTTAATAAAGGTGGTGTATAAGTATCATCCGCGCTAAACTTCCAACCATTTGCGAATTCAATACTACTTGCAGTACTACCAATAAACGAACCACCAATATCTAAAGCCGCATTTTGACCAAATACAATCCCCGAGGGATTAATTAAAAATACATTTGCGTTACCGTTTGCTTTAATTAAACCGTCTATATTAGATATATTTCCACCCGTCACCCGATTAATAATATTTACTACATCGGCAGAGTTATTAAAGACAGCAGAACCACCTGTGGGGATGGAAAACTCTTTGAAGCTGTGGAAGAGATTATTATTAATACGATTGGAATTATTTATACTATCGATAACGAAGTTGCGGTTATCTGTAGATGTTACCTGGGTTGGTAAACTACCATCTGAGGAGATATTTTGAGCTTTGGTAGAGGTAGGTAATATTAATTGAGAAATAATCACGCAGGATAATAAATGCTGTTTTTTCAAACCCTGAAACATAATCAAAACCTTTAGTAGTGGTAGTTATATTGTTCCCACTTTTAGAGAAAAAAATATCTGTGGTGTTTTGATGAGCTAGGACTAGTATGCATTGAGATTTTGAGACGTAGCAGTGCGGAGATCTCTACTGGGGTTTCTTGTTTTGTACAAAGTTTAGATAAAAATATTAAGAATTAGTTATCAATTCCGTTACGATACTGACTGTTGAATAGTTGCTGCATCCATAGTTCTAAGGTAAATACGGTGCCGATGCGATCGAATAAATCTTGCCCGTTGAGATGATTTTCCCAATCAGTTAGGGTTATTTGACGATCGCAATATTCTGGATAAAGGGCATCGGGTGCGTGCAAAAGCTTTGTAATATAAGTCTTGGCTGGTTCTTGACGCAACCAAGCATTATAATCGGCAAATTCATGCAGGGATTTATGGGACTGCTTTGAGGCTGTAATATGATTTTGATTTTGATTTTTATTTAATTTACGAGCAACTTTTTTCCAGGTTTCACGGCGTAAGGTTGTCAATTTACCATACCATCCCAGGGGAACGACTAGTTCAGAAATAGGTCGCCCAGCTTTTTGCCAAGATATATCTTTGAAAAGTTTGGGGAAGCGTTCGAGCAACATTAGATGATATAACCCATGTAGATTCTCGCCTGTATAATTAAGCGCATACCAAAACTCTTGAATCTGGTTATCCATGCAGGGAATGCGAAGATTAATTCCTTCTAGAATCGCGATTCGCCAATCTTTGGAGATAAAAGAACGACAGCGACTATCCATCGCTAACTGATAGGAAGACGAATCCAAACTTTGGAAATAAGCATGAGCGCGATCGCGAACTGCTTGATGATGTGTTTGAGAGCGTGCTAAGCCATCTAGATTTAGCTGACGACACAGAAATTTATCAAAATGATCTTTGTGAAAAAATTGAGCGACGTCAAAGCGGTCTGCCCATTCACCATGCAGCGCAACGTCAAAAGCCCGACGTTCGTCAATCCAAGAGGCAATAGAGCTAAATTGAAGATGTATAATGCTAGCTGGTGCATCCATTTGCCATAGTAAGGGAATCCGTGGAGCCAGCCAATTCTCAGCGTTCATCTCCAACCAATTGAACTGGAGTTGCGCTTTTTGGGCAACCTGTTGAGCAATTAACACATCATCGCAGTTCGCTTGACCGTAGGTGACGGTTACGGGTGAATTCACTGTGTCAGGAACGGCAGCTAAAAGTGCGCGGGAGTCGAGTCCTCCACTTAGAGGAATACCCAATCGCTCCCCTGGATGACAACGACGCTCCACAGATGTAACAAACAGCCGTCCTAACTCTGCAACAATATCGCGACGGTCGGGGATGTCATAAAGGGTTACATCGTTCCAAGTCCAGTAGCGGTGGCTTAGCAACGTTGCATCATCTTCATTCCAGGTCAAAACTGTAGCAGCAGGTAGCCGTTTTACTTTTTCAAACCAACTGCGATCGCCAAGTGGGTAACGAATTCCCAAAAAGTCCTCAACCGTTTCGCGATCGAGCTTGGGTTGGTACCCCGGTAGAGCTAGCAGGGCTTTAATTTCTGATACCCAAACCAGCGTGTTTTGCCAAATAGTCCAGTGTAGAGGAAGAACTCCATAGCGATCGCTAATTAAATGCACCTGTCGCGATCGCGCATCGTAGAGAACTGCATGAAATTGACCGTCAAGAGAATGTAAAAATCGCCAAGGTCGATCTGTTTGACAATGATATTCGTAAGCTGTCAGCAACCATTGTGTATCGGTGACAATTTCAGAACCAGCCAGCCGACCATCCGGTGTAATCGGGCATTCTTGACGGTTGTATAGTTCCCCATCAAACCATAGATAGCAGGAATTGGCTTGGAGGGGTTGCGGTTGTGGTTGTTGCCCAGAAGACTGCGATCGCGTTGCCCAAACCGTGTTATGTCCAAACAATTCATCAGTGACGTAAAACCCACGGTGGGTAATCGCTTGCTGCATCGTCCCTAAAATACCAGAGCAATTGCTCCACTCACGACCACCGGCAAATCCAACTAGTCCAGGCATAAAAAAGGGAACGGAGAAAAGGGAACGGGCAACAGGGAATAGAAAACCCCATAATTAATATTAGTATTGTTTGAGCTTTCCTTGTTCCTTGTTGCTTGTTTCTTGTTCCCTACTTCTTATTTCTTTAACGAACGCAAAAAACTTTTAGCTTCATTCATGGTTTTTTGCCAAGAAGTTTGTTTCGGCTTTTCTGGAAATACTGGTGGGGGTAATTGTGGGTTCAAGTTGCGGTAATGTTCCCAAATTTCCCAATAAGGACAACCGGGTTCGATGCGAATACCAGCCCAATGTAGATATTGCAAAGGTTGATTAACTGTTGGGTCAATTAATTTATGTCCTTCATGTAAAAAGTGAGAAGTTCCTCCCCAATTTCCCGGTGCTTTCCCTGCTCTACGCACAATATTAAAGCGGTTATGAATCCGCTTGAGCAACATATAGTTAATAATTGGCTGGTCAGAAGTTTTTTCTGAGAAATCAAAATATTCTGGATGCGCTGCACATTCTGCAAAGGTATCGTACAAATCCTGTTCGGATATGAGATTTTTCTTGGAACCCCAAAAACCACCGTTGAATATGTCTTTGATTTCGTTTTCTGTAAAGACTTTATCTTCTAATACTTGGGGACTAAATACGTTCCTGAGTCCACCCAGATGCTGATAATCGCAGCAAATAAAGTCGGTATCTTCCAAATATTTGAGATTATCAACAATTTTTTCAAAAACCACAATATCTGTATCGATATACAAAAACTCGTCAAAAGGACCAAACCAACAAGCTTGTTTGCGAAATTGATTGGGACGAGCGAAGAATTTACCACCAAATGTTTCGTATAATTTGTTCGACAAACGGTCAATAAATTCTAAATCTTCATAAACTCCTACTCCATAATATTTATCGAGAGTGTGAGCAATTTTGTGATAATTATCATCATAGGGAATCATCACAATGGGAGTTTCTTGATCGTGTAAGCGAATGCTATTAAGTAAGGTAATGGCGTGGTCTGTTACCTTATCATTCGCAATGATATAAATTCCTCTAGTTTTCATTTAGTTAGACTCCAATTAATCCTAATTTTCTTAAAACTTTGGTAGTAAAGCTTGGTGGTGCATTGTAAGCTTTCGGTTTTGTATTAAATTTTGGTCGCCGGTCTGGTTCGTGCAAATAGCGATAATGTAAGAAGGTTTCGCGGTAAGGGAAATCGATATTTTCTCCACTACAAAGGCGGCTAAATAGTTTAGATGATAAACCAATATAGTGTAGATAGGTTAAGCGATTTTCTCCGTCATATACTAGATTATTGCGTTCGTCAAAATTTGGTGATGTTACGCAACAGCCAGTCCTTTCGCTTTCCGGTAAGTGATGAGAAAAATTATAGCTAGGAATGGCAGACCGCATTACCATGTAGTTAAGTATGGTTTGGTCTGGAGCATTTTTATATAATATTTCTGCTTCACCATCTTGCAAATTTGATAACAGATAGTTCCGTTTTTCTGCATCAAACAAACCTTTATTAGCAGCGTACAAACCAGCGCAAAATACTTCGCGTTCAAGCCGAGATTGTGGGAAAATATTTAGTAGTTTGTCTGAATTTACATTATATACATGACTTAAGTCTTTGTATTGAAAATCATAAACTACAAAGTCATTTTGATTTAGTTGCTCAAATATATAATCTAGAGAATTCAGTACCAGAATATCAGCATCTAAATATATAAACTTGTCAAAAATACCATCGAAACCGCAAAATCTCCGATGCATTCCCAAACGATAAACCCCTGAAATTCCCTGTTCTTGCCAAAGTTTGTAAGCATCTGGATGTGCTTGCCATATTTGAGCAGAAAAGTCTTCCCAAAGTTTAATTGCAGAACTATCTTCAAATATTTCCACATTGTTTCTATATTTTATTTCCTCTCGCACTCGTTCTAAACGGTCATCATAAGGAATAATAGAAACAGGATATTTCTGACCAACATTTACTTCAATAGAATTGAGCAAAGCTATTAATTGGTCAAAAACTACATCATTAGCAAGTATATAGATGCCTTCAGTCATTTAATCCTCCATAAATTTGAAAAGGGAATAGGGAGTAGGGAAAAAGACGAAATTGATAAATAATTTTAATTACATTTGCATCATAATCCTTGCTATGTAAGCGTTAATTTTTTTTGCGTACCTTCATGCTCAAAAGCCTTAATAATAAGTAATTCGGCTTCAAAATCTTGTTCCTACTACTCCCTACTCCTTAATTAATCAAACTTCTTGACATAATCTGAAAGCCATGAAATTAAATTAAGCTTATGTAAAATAATTTGTCTGGCTTCAGCAATTGCTTCTTTTGCTTCATACCAAGCATCGGGAGTAGAGGTAATTTCTTTAATATAATCAAATCCTTTTTCATCCATACTTGGTAATCTTAAAAAACTACCGGGAGGTAATAACTTATCGGCAGCAGGTCCACCATAATAAATCGGTAAGCACCAAGCAAGTAGAGCATCCCAAAGCTTTTCGCTGACGTACCAATCATTTTCAGCGTAGTTCTCAACTGATAAGTTGTAATAGTAAGGTGCCATTCCATACCATTTATTACCAAGTTCCCCACTTCCTTCTGCCCAATCGGGTAAACCACGTCCATATAAATCGAGTTCTAATTCACTATCTTTTAACATTTTTAAAAATGCCAAACGTTTGCGATGATTCTCGGTGCGATTGATACCAGATGTCACCCAACTTAAAGGTTTATCTTTCGCTGGGGGTGGCATTTCATTTAACTCACGAAATGAGTTTGAGTAATACCAAATTGCAGGCATATAATCGGGATTTGGTGCGTGGTCGTCGGGCCCCGAAACATAGCTACAGTAATTTTGAGCTATTTGATAATACTTTTTATTAGATTCAACTACTTCGTCTAAAGGTGGTTCGCGTAATAGATAAATTACCCTTTCTTTAGGTATCCCACGCAATTGTTCTTGGAATAATTGCTGTGCTTTTTCGTATCTAGCTTGCGCTTTGGTATTTTTCCAAAATAATAAATGCTTTTGGGGTATTTTCGGAAATTTTGTATAGTTATACATTACCAAAAAATCCGGTTTGGGATGTGTTGCAATCAGTTGAATATTATCCCAAATACCAAAGTTTTCAGGAGTTTGTTGCCACAACCAATCGCTTCTGTTCTCTAAAGCGCTATAGCTGCTCATCATGCCAATTTTGACTTTATTTGTTGTCATGTATTTAGGGAATGGGGAATGGGGAATGGGGAATGGGGAATGGGGAATGGGGAAGACGTAGCAGTGCTACGTCTCTACATTAGTAATTTGCGGTCGGAAGGATTCATCAACGTAGCTGAGAATTTTTTCGGCTCGATTTTCCCAAGAATACTGTTTGACGAATTCGATACTGTCAGAATAACCGGCGATTTTTCGGGGATGAGTTTCTAAAATTCTCGTTACCGATGCGGTAAATTCAGTTGAGCTATCGGGTTCGCACCAAGCAGAAATAGATGAGGTATTTTCAAAGTCTTTTAGGGAAGGAATTCTTGTAGATACGATGGGTGTACCGGAAGCAAAATAGTCAAATAATTTTAAAGGAGAGGTAAAAGTTGCAGCTTTCCCAGAACAGTGAGGATGGGCTAAAATATCGGCTGCTTGTAATAATGATGCTAGTTCTTGCTGTAAAATAAAGCCAAGAAAGGTAATATTATCAACTTGCTTATCTTTGGCTATTTGTTTATAGTGTTTTACCTGCTTTTCCTTACCTCCAGCACATACAAATTGAACTTGAGGTAACTGCTGTGCAACATCAACTAAAATATCAATTCCTTTAAATTGTTCTAATGCACCAGAATAAACTACTAATTTTTCTCTGCCATTTTGTAGTAGTTTTTTACGCCATTCTGTAGCTGCTTCTGGATGTCTTTCCATAAATAAGCGATTATAACCATTGTGTAATTTAATTACTTTTTCTGGTGGCATTCCATTCGCAATCATGCTTTCTCTTACCGTATCCGCTACCGTTACAGCAATTTGAAATAGCGGACTGTTAACTATTTCTTGGGCAAATGGTTTGTTTTCGTGATGGTGGTGTTCATAAATTGCAGGTACGCCATTTTTAACCGCAGCTTCGATAAAATTCCAGTCGCGACTATGAACTATTTTAGTAGTAGAAAGAATATGAAAAGGGAAATAATATTTTGAAGCAATAGTATTGGAATTAGTAAATTTGGTTTTAATATAGTCAATAGGAAAAGGCATTGGTAAAGGAGAAACTTTGAGCTTTTCCTGGAGATTATAATATTTAATTAGTTTTTCAGGTGTTTTTCTCGGTCGAAAAGGGTTAATTAAATTGATCGGGTTTAAAGCTTCTTTTCCTTTGCAGGGATATACTAAAACTGTAGAATATCCTAGATTTGCAGCAGCATTAGCCGCATTTGTAGACTGCACTAAGTGAGCTTCCGGTTTGGGTAATTCTTCTTTAATAAAGTAAATATAGTGTTTTTTCATGGGAGTAGGGAATAGGGAATAGGGAGTAGGGAGTAGAAGTTTTATTTTGATAATTGAAGTTTTTTAATAAGGGCATTAATCATTCTGCTTTCCTCGTGAATCCAAGAAATAATTAATTCTATATTTTTTTTAGTAGTTAATCCTACTCTTTGAGACAAAATCAGATGTGTTTCTAATTCGTTAATTGACCCTTGAGCAATATTAATAAATCTAATATATTCATTTGTGTATCTTCTTCCGTATCCTTCTGCGATGTTAGCTGGAATAGATACAGCAGACCTTCGGATTTGTTGCACCATGCCATATAATTCGTCTCTAGGAAATAGTTTAGTTAAGAAATAACACTTTTCAGCTATATCCATACCTTTTTGCCAAATTATTAAGTCTTTAAAATTATTAATTTCTGACATAAAAAACCTCCATTAATTACTTATACTTTCTCTTCCCTCCTTTCTTCTCCCTCTTTATTCTTAGCTACTCCCTACTCCCTACTCCCCATCAAGATTTAATATTATCCTCAAAGTGCTTTAATTCATTTAACAAATGCAATGCTGATTGATAAGCCTGTGAAATTATCTCATCTTCCGATTGATTAGTATCAACTTTTTGATTAACTAATGAACTTAATAAACTAAGTATTGCTTCTATATGATTGCGAAAATCGTTGGAGATATCTTTTAATGTTTGTGGAGTTACTTCACCTTCTTCACGTTGATTCCCTATAGTTGATACTAGTTGCCAATTTTTTTGTAAGGTGAAAATATCGTCAAAAATATCAACAATGTTAAGAATTTTCCAAGCAGATTTGTAGGATTCTTCTAATAATTCCTCGTGTTCTTGAGAATTTTCTGCTGAATTATCAAGCAGTAAAAGTAGAAACCCAATTGTAGAATTTAACCGTGTCCGCATTTCGTAAGATACCCGTACCAAATGCTGATGGTTATTTTCTGTTTTACCTTGTTCCCCAAACTGCATCGAATAAAGACGTTTATAGTAACCACCTTTTTGTAAAAGCTCGTGATGAGTTCCGACTTCTACTACACGTCCTTGGTCTAAAACCGCTATTTGATCGGCTTTTTGCACGGTAGAAAGACGGTGAGCTATTACCAAAGTAGTGCGATCGCGACTCAAATCATCGATCGCTTGCTGTACCAATCGCTCAGAAACGGTATCTAATGCACTTGTCGCTTCATCAAGGATGAGAATATCAGGGTTTTGCAGTAAAGCTCTTGCGATCGCAAGTCTTTGTCTTTGTCCTCCTGAGAGCATTACACCGCGATCGCCAATTATTGTGTCGAATCCTTGGGCTAATTTGGTGATAAATTCGTAAGCGTTAGCTCGTTTTGCTGCTCCAATTACTTCTTCGTCGCTAGCTTCGGGTTTTCCATAAGCAATGTTGTTTCTGACGGAATCGTTGAATAGAAATGTGTCTTGAGAAACGATTCCCATTGCTCTTCGCAACGACTGTAAATCAAATTCCCGTAAATCAATATCGTCAACAGTAATTTTACCGGAATTTGGGTCGTAAAATCTTGGTAACAAATCGGCTAATGTGGATTTACCAGCACCGGAACCACCCACTAAAGCTAAGGTAGTACCGCGAGGTAGATATAAATCGACATCTTTAAGAATTAATTTGTCGTGATTTGGATAATTAAAGGAAATTGAATTAAAATGTATACCTTTTTCTAACTTGGTAAAACTTACATTACCGCTACCCATAAACGGTTTATTATCTAGGTCTAAAAACTCTGTAATAATTCCAATACTTGCGGCTGTATTCGCAAAGTTACTCCGAACTGTATTTAATTGAGATACTAACGGCAATACTCTTAATAAGATTAATAAATATGTCAATAATACCGCTGACAAAGAAGAAACTTGGTCATTAAAAAGAACGCGGCTTAAAAACACAATTCCCAGTAAAGCCGAAATTCCCATTACTTCACTAACAGGTGCAATTATTTCGGAATTCATCTGAGATTCAAAGTCTGCGGTTTCACGGTCTTGAATCAACTCTCTAATTTTCTGAAATTCTTTGGTTTCATTACCAGTTGATTTGACTAAACGGATTCCATTCAAAGTTTCTAGCATCGCGATCGAATATCCTTTCGATATCTCGCTCAACTCTTTTCCAAACTTTTTAGAACGGATGATCGAATACTGGTTTACGATCATTACCAATGATAATAATAGCGTTGCCGCAATAGTTAACTGCCAAGAAATTGATACCAATATACCAGTAAAAACTAAGATTGTAATTCCCAGAATTACCAGTTTTATCACATTACGTAAAGCACTAGCAGCACGGGAACTTTCAACTCCAAGACGGTTGATTATATCACCAACTTTCATCTGAGAGTAATAATCAATATCAATTTGTAATAATAAGATTATCCCTGCTTGCCGGATATCTGAAGTTAACCGCCGCGTCAAAGTACTCGATGTTAAACTACCTGCATAAGTAGCAGCATTCTTTAAAAATATAGTTAATATAATCGCTCCTGCCATTAGTCCTAAACGATAATTTTCTGGAAAACTATCGAAGGGAGTCATAATAGATTTTAGTATCGGGGGCGCACCTTTTAAATCTACCTCTTGTCCGACAATTTTTAAAATTACCGGCACGATTAATGCAGTACTAACCCCATTAAATAAAGCTCCTGAAAATCCTAATATAATTGTGAGAATAATCCAGCCCGGATAGGGTCTTGCAAATCGATAAAGTAGGTTTTTTGTAGACATTGAGCTTTTTACTTAGTTTTTATAATTGGAATCGAGACAATAATATTTTTGTTTTTAGTTTATTTTTAGTTTGATAATTTTAACTAATATTTATATGACAAAAACTCCACCTTATAAATCACAAATAATTTTAGATAAAGTAGATGCCATAGTGTCTATACTATAATGTTTAATACATCTTTCTCTAGCTCTTTTACCTTTTTCAATAGCTTCTTCAAAATTCTGGAAAATAAATTCAATTTTAGCGGCTATTTGTTCGGGACTACTCGAATCAACTAAATAACCAGTGTCTCCTAAAATATCTGGAATATCGCCTACTCTTGTTGCTAAAATTGGTTTTGCCATTGACATTCCATCTGTTAATTTCAACGGAAACTGAGCTAAAGCTGCCGGAGTATTGCGTTGAGGAACAACTATTAAATCCGCAGATGCCACAATATCGGGCATTTTATTTGATGGATATTTAGGTAATTGAATTATCCATCGTCCCCATTTTTCTGTTAATTGAGCATCATAATCATCATAAGGACTACCGCCGACAATTACCAATTTTAAAGTAGAATCATTTAGTCGATCCAGCGCCATTAAAACATCTTCTACACCTTTATAAGGTCTTGGCGCACCGGGAAACATTAATATCTTATAATCGGAAAGTCCGTAGCGTCTTTTGCTTTCCTCAGAGTTATAAAGTTCGGGATTAAAAAGTGAAGTATCCTTACCATTTGGGATATAAACCCCACCAAATTTTTTCTGCAAAAATTGAGTATGAATGGTAATTACATCAGCTTTATGAGCCATATCTTCCATCCATTTTAAATACAGGGGATGGTCTGGATATCTCAAAGCACCCTCCGACTTCAAAACATCTCTAGCAAACTGTTTTAATGAAGGACGATATTGCCATTTTTCTCCACCAACCCAACTCAATTCCCAATCATCGATATCTAAAATTACAGGTTTATGGGTTTTTAATCTTTTCAATAACGATAAACCAAAAGTAGTAGCTTTCGGTCTCATCGCATAAATAATGTCACCATCCAACTTTTTCATCAGTTCCGCAGATGATGATAAAAATCGCGGATAATTGTAACCATTAAAGCTACAAACTTTAATCGAAGATTGAGAACTTACCGCAGGTCGATCGCCAAAAACAAATCCTACAATTTCGACTTGATATTCAAGCTTTTGTAGTGCTTGTGCAAGTAAAAACGAACGCACTCCACCACCACCCCATCTACCCGCACCAGCACTGGATAAATCGCTAACAACTATGGAAACTTTTGGTTGTTTCTTACTTTGCACGGTTCCCCACAACAATTCAGTTTAGAAAAATATGTAATCAATAATATTAGTAGAAACCCCTGCCGATTTCAGCAAATAGCAACTTCATTTAAACAAAAACGGCATTTCACCCTATCTTTATTGTATAAAAATACGGTCACAGTCTAACTTCGCATCTACTACTTATCCTAGAGCGAATTTACTGATAGTTCTACCTTGACCTACAATATTTGATTTTCGTCTAAGTATTATTACTGCTAAATTGCAGATGTACGTGGTAAAACACTTCACCCGCCGTACTGCTCCCCTCTCCTTACATCCTGGTTGCTGGTTACTAGGTAGGTTAGCGTTGAAAATTGTAATTAGGGCAAGGGAATAGGGAATAGGCAGTAGGGACAAGGTTTTGCAGCCAATTTATTTGGGTTTATTTCTGCCGACTTAACTTAGGGAGCAAGATCCGGACACTACATGATCGTGATGCATGACTTCGCTAAACTAAGAATGTATGAATAAATCAGAATTAAAAAGGCTATAGCTATGCAGGTACATCGGATCGGCGCACTCTCCGACAACTATATATTTTTGCTGCACGATCGCAAACAAAATATTGCTGCTGTAGTTGACCCAGCCCAAGCAAATCCTGTTTTAAACAAGCTTCACGAACTCAAAGCAGATTTAGTCGCAATCTTCAACACTCACCATCATTACGACCATGTAGGTGGTAATCAAAAATTAATTGAGAACTTTCCCCAACTCACAGTTTACGGGGGAAGCTCCGATAAAGGCAGAATTCCCGGACAACAAGTCTTTTTGGAAGATGGCGATCGTGTTAATTTTGGCGATCGCACTGCTGATGTTTTATTCGTTCCCGGACACACTAGCGGTCACATCGCTTATTATTTTCCTCCCGAACATTCTGGGGAGACGGGAGAGTTATTTTGTGGAGATACTTTATTTGCTGGCGGTTGCGGTCGCTTGTTTGAAGGGACACCACAGCAGATGGTAAATTCACTGAGCAAGATTCGCGCTTTACCTGATGATACGCGAGTTTGGTGCGCTCACGAATATACTTTGAATAATTTAAAATTCGCGGTGACGGTGGATGGTAAAAACCCGGAACTTCAAAAGCGATTAGAGCAAGTAAAAGCACATCGCAGTAGAAATGAAGCTACCGTTCCCTCCTTATTGGGAGTCGAAAAACATACCAATCCGTTTCTGAGATGGGAAGAACCAGCATTGCGATCGGCTGTTAAGAGTAGCGATTCGGTGCAGACTTTTGCGCGATTGCGGGGGATGAAAGATAATTTTTAAATGGGAATTGAGCATGAGGCATGGGGGATTGGGCATTGGGCATTGGGAAGATGATTCCTAACTCCTAATTCCTAACTCATAACTGATCGCTATCACAAATACCTGTACCAGTTCATCGTCTACCGAGTAGATAACCCTATAATCGCCGATTCGATAGCGATAATACCCAACATAATCTCCCTTAAGAACCTTAATATTTGGGTGTGAATGGGGAGTTTGTTCTAGCTGCTCCAAACATCGAGCGATTTTCTTCCCTAGGGCTTTGTCAGCATTAACATAAACTTTTTAGGCATCGGGATGTAGCAGAACTTCATACATCGGAGCGAAGAGTTCTCCAGTTTGTGTAATCGGTTTTAGGGGTTGTTTGATTTTGTTTAACTAGGCACAAGTTATTAATACAACAATGCTTAGTTGTCTTATTTGTAAATCCTTCTAAGTTCTATATGGTTCTTAACCATTTTTCTCCGTCCAGCTACAGCTTGAGAAATTTATTCTATTACACAGCCAAACCTTGCCATAAAAATGCAATTGTTTCCGAAATCGCATTCTCTGTGTCAATAGCTTGATGCGAACCAATATTTTCTGATAATGCCAAATTATGTAAGTATGAGAGCAAAACGTTTGCAGCAGTTGCAACATAATCTTTACGGATTCTTTCTAAATCTGCCTCCGCATTCAGATACTCTGTAAGCCGATCGCCAAGTTGAATTGCAGGCATTGTATGACGTTGGAGAAAGGTTTGGATATCGAAGGATGGATGGCTGATGAGTGATAAAAAAATCGGCATCACTTCGCGGAAATAAAAAACAATCTGCAAGCTTATTAATCTCAAGTTTGCAATTACCTGATTCTCTCCCGGTTGAACGCAGAATATAGCGTCAAGTTGAGCTTCTGGGGGTACCATTGCAGCAAAAAACAGGTCTTCTTTTGTACCAAATCTTTGAAAAATCACTCCTTCAGAAATACCAACTGTTTTAGCAATAGCTCTTGTCGAAGCTTTCACCCCCTGTTTAAGAAACTGCGATCGCGCTACGTTCAAAATTTCTTCGTTTGTAATAGTTTTATTGCGAGGCATTACTTATTACTTTAATCTCACAATATAATCCCGTGTTCTCGGCGGATTTCCAGTAAAGACTTTTCCTTAAGTTGGGACATTTCCTCAACAGCTAACTTCTTTTTCATACGTAAGCTTTTGGAAATAATACCAATGATGCGCGGAATGCTGGTAAACCACATACTCAATAACTTAAAATGCCCAATATTAGACAAAACATTGCGATGCTCAAGGCTAGCAACTGCACGATGCATCTCGCTGACTTTCGCCGTTGTTGCAAAGAGCATCCACAGATGTGCGGCGATTTCCTCTCGAATAGAAGTACCGCAGTTAAACAAAACGTGTACTGCATCATGCTGTTCTAATGCTTGCGTGACTTCTGCCGATATTTGGTTTGTCATGTCGTCTTCATCCTCTAAAGCACGTAATTTCTGAATTGCTTCACCCAAGGTAATTGAAGCATCGGAGTGTGAATATTGATTCATGGGAATGCTTTTAATTTAGTTTGTATATATAAGTAAGCACTTGCTCACTTAAAACAATACAACCCATAGTAAAAATAAGCAAGTACTTACTTATTAATTTAAAACTACTCAAGCTCTCTTTACTTCTTTCCTCTGCGTTCTCCGCGTCTCAGCGGTTTTTTCTCGATACTCTTCTTTAGCAGCAAGGGAGTATTGTTCATTATTAATTCCTTTGATACCGCATTCCTGGAAGTTGCGAAACCAAACCCATCAATTCCAATTGCAACAAAGCGCTAGAAACCTCTGATGCTGGCATTTGGGTTTGTTGAATTATAAAATCAAAGGGCAAAGATTCCGAGGAAATCGCTTTCATTACCCGATGTAATTCAGGTGGTAAATCTGGTAACGGCTTCTCTTCATCCACTGTTAAATTCTTTATATTCGCAACTTGAGGAATTGCACCCAACATTTTTAATAATTCATCCAATTCCTTCAGAATGGGAGTAGCACCTTGAGAAACTAACTTTAAGCATCCTTGGGAAGAAAAATCATCGAGTCTTCCCGGTAATGCGTAAACATCTCTACCAAATTCGTTTGCGTAGTCGGCTGTAATTAAAGCACCTGACTTTTGAGGAGCTTCCATAACTAATACAGCGCGAGATAAACCGGCAATAATTCGGTTACGTCGGGGAAAGTGAGTGCGATGAGGTGCTGTTTTTGTGGGATATTCGCTGACAACGATACCTTGAGCCAAAATCTGTTTATATAATTCCCGGTTTTTCGCGGGATAGACGATATCTACACCCGTTCCTAAAGCTGCGATCGTGCGTCCTCCGGCTTTGATTGCAGCCGAATGAGCAGCGGTATCAATTCCTTCTGCTAAACCAGAAACCACCGTAAAGCCATTTTCTACCAAAGCGGTACTAATGCGGCGCGTCCAGCGGATACCGTATTCTGTCGGTTGACGAGTTCCCACTATAGCTACAAGAGGTTTTTCCGCTGAATTTTCCGTCAATTCCACCTCACCGCAATAGTACAAAACGGTTGGAGGACTGGGAGTTTCTCGCAACAATCGGGGATATTCTGCATCAGCTGGTGTCCAGAAATTGGGATTTTCTTGTTCGTGCTGCGTGAGAAACAGTTCTGGATTGATTTGGGTACGTTGCTGGACTACCTTTTGCAAAGTTTGAAAACCAAAACCTTCGACTTCTCCCAATTGAGCAGAATTTGCTTCCCAAGCAGTTTTCGGCGAATCAAAATGTTGGTACAGTCTTTGTAGTAGTACTGGTCCAATTCCCGAAACTCGCGACCAAGCAAGCCAGTATGCACGTTCCGTCAACTTTCTATCCTCATCCCTACTGGTTTAGTATTCCCAAAAAGTGGATTAAAAATTGGGCATTGGATGAGAAGATGGGAAAAACTAACTGCTAAC
Organism: Rivularia sp. UHCC 0363; assembly: GCF_034931125.1. Classification (NCBI taxonomy): domain Bacteria; kingdom Bacillati; phylum Cyanobacteriota; class Cyanophyceae; order Nostocales; family Rivulariaceae; genus Rivularia; species Rivularia sp. UHCC 0363. Next base: position 50,478 of record NZ_JAYGHM010000045.1, read on the forward strand.
TATTATTCACCTTTAACCTTTGACCTTTTAAGTATTCAAATACAGATTTATCGCCAATATCTGGGGGAATTGCCTGTACAACTTTGCGAATTGCAAAAATTAGGAAAAATACAGCCCAAACTGCTAACAAACCTTTTTCTACCTCGATAGGAAGAATCCCGGTCATGTGTCCTAAAAGCAGTAGCGGAACTATGGGAGTAAGTACTTTGGTTTCTAAGCGGTTAAAACAAAAAGCTTCTTTGAAATAAATACCCGTTAAAGCCGCAAAGGTAAAACCAATTCCTAATATAGTTAGGGGATAATTGTAAACTGTTTGCGCTAGGGTTTGGCTGTTAGAGAAAGCAAAAACAATTGCGGAAATGCTACCAATTACCCAAAAGATTTGTAATGCTCTGTGCAACTCTACCATGTAGATATGAATGCTCAACAAGCTAACGCCGAGGGCTAGACTAAAACCGGCATATAAGAATGTCAGTAGTTGTAAATTGGGATTATCGTTAAATAATACCAAAGCCGTAGCAATGGCAAAGCAAAGCGCAGCGATCGCTAATCCTGCACGATAGACAATTACGCCGAATCGATCATCTTTGGTAATAGTAAATTCGCCAAATTGACCTTGATAAGTTTCTGTTATTGGTGCTGTTTGTGTAGTCATTGGTAATTGGTAATTGGGAGTAGGGAAAACTAATAATTTAATTTTGATATATTAATGCTGTGGCTGCTACCGAATTTAAACATGAATTTACATTCTTTAGCTCTAGTGGGACAATATATCAAGTCCTAAAGAACCATTCTTCATTCTTTAATTTTTCAGATTAATTTTAGCGAATTCCCCATTCCCTATTTTCTATTCCCTTTTCCCAATCAAGAAATAAGTAGTCATGTTACCTTTTCCTTTAACTGAAATTTCGCCGCGTTTTTCTAAGATAAATTGATGACGTAATCTATTATAAGTATCAACTGTCACCTGGATTTTTCCAGACAAGCCGTGAGACTCCATTCTACTGGCAATGTTTACCGTATTTCCCCATAAATCGTAGGTAAATTTTTGTAGCCCAATTACTCCAGCTACCACGGAACCAGTGTGAATTCCAATGCGAATACTAAAATTTAAATTATTTCTACGATTAAAAGCAATGATAGCATTTTGCATTTCTAATGCCATTGAAGCAACAGCTTGAGGATGGTTGGAAGTTCTTGTCGGTAAACCACCAACAACCATATAAGCATCACCGATGGTTTTAATTTTCTCTAAACCGTATTTTAACGAAAGACGGTCAAACACGGAGAAAATTTGATTTAATAAATTTACTAAAGTTTTAGCGCTCACCGATGCAGCAATTTGAGTAAAACCGACAATATCTCCAAATAAAACTGTGACATCATCAAAATTTTCGGCTATGTTACCTGCTCCCTGCCTTAAACGATTGGCAATGCTAGATGGTAATATACTGAGTAGTAAGCGTTCGGTTTGTTCTTGTTGATGTTGTAATGCTTTCTCGGCAGAAATTCTAGCAGTAACGTCGCGAAATATAGCGCGGATAGCTATTACTTTACTTTCAACAATTTTACAGTTGACGTTTCCTTCTAAAAAGATAGTTTGACCCTTTTTAGTAATAAAGGCAGCTTGCAACTGTTCAAAATTACCCATTGAGACGATACGATAAAAAACATCTCGACAGCGCATTCTATGGTTGGGATGGACAATATCAAACACGTTCATTTTAGCAACATCGGCTTCACTATATCCTAAAGTTTCTCGCCAAGCACGATTAACATATAAAAAACGCCCGTAAGGATTAACTGATTGAATCAAATCGTTAGCATTTTCAAATAAATCGCGATATCTTTCTTCGCTTTCTAAAAGTGCTGACTCTGCTTGTTTGCGTTGCAGAAACTGCGCGATTTGACTACCGATGGAAACCATCATTTGCAGCAAATCTTCGTCTCTAAATAATACTTCTCGACTAAAAAAAATCATCACTCCCAAAATTTTATTATCATGTAAAATCGGGAAGCCGAAAGCTGCGTGTAGTTGCGTTTCTTCTACTTGACTTAATCGGGGACAAACATCATCATTTGCGATATCCTCACACCATAAAGGAGAAACAGTCTCCCATATTTTACCTGGTAAACCAACTCCTGAAGTAAAAGTGGTTAGCCAAGCGATCGCTTCAAATTCTCGCACGTCAATTCTTCGAGATGACCACATTTCTACGCATCTTAAAACAGGATTGCTCGAATTATGGTTTGCTGCTAAATATTGATTCGGAGTCCATAGTTCCCCCAAATCCCATTCTAAACTTTCACAGATTGTCTGCAAAATTTGCGGCATCACCTGTTTTACAGTAATTGATTCTGATAAAATATTTGTAATGGCATACTGAGCGCTTTTACGCTGCTGACGGCGTTTTTTTGCGGTAATATCTCGACCGATATAAACAATATCTTCTATTCCATCGATTTGCTTGCGAATTACCGAACAAGAAAAAGCAATTAATTTTCTTTCTTTTAATTTAGTCCGACAAACTACTTCTACATTTTGAAAATATTTCTTGTACAAAGAACGCTGCTGAATCGCTTTTTGCAATAATTTATTATCATCTATAATTAAAGAAATCTGTTGATCGACTAATTCTTCTTCGGTATAACCTAATAACTCTACAGTAGCTTTATTTACCTTGTTTATCTTTCCGGATTTATTTGTTACTATTAATGCATCTGCCATTGAAGCAATTACTTTATCCATGTAATTTTTATAAGCAACTAAAGTACTGGAGAGCAAATTCGTTTCATTAACTCTTTGATTTAACTTTTGCTCTAGCACCATTCGATCGCTTACATCTTCAATTAAAATAATTAATCTATTTTCAACAGGTTCACCAACAATATATATATCTATATAAAAATCACCTCTTTCTCCACTAAATCGGTGAATACCTTCCAACTCAAATAACTCCTGCTCCCCATCTAGAACAGATGTCATTGCGTCTTCAAGTCCAACAAACTCTGGAAAACCCAGACGGACATCTTTGTGTAAACTTACCTCTTGAGGATAATAAGCAAAACTTTGCACCTGCTTAGATAGATGTAAAATAGAAAAATTACTATTCAACTCCAAGCTTTCAAATTTGCGTGGTGCATTGTGTTTATTAAAAATTTTCTCTAGTACATGGTATTTCATCGTGGCGCTTTTAAGAAAATAAAAAGGAGAAACGAGTCAAAAAATCAAAATCAAAAAGATAATTTGAATTCAATTTTTGTTTAATCCCATTTTCCTACTCTTAACCTTACAAGTTAAATGTAGGCACCACTGACAATTGTATATCTATGTGATTTATTTAAACATCACTGTGAAACTAGAATTAATTCAATGCTGCAAGTTTCGGGTACATAACGAGCAAAATGTCAATCTAGCTTAAGTACTAAATAGTAAGTATATTATTAAAGCCTAGTTACGGTATTAAATACTATTTTCATCAACTATTCCCTTAAATATTACCGCAAACAGGAATTATTGCTCCTTTAATATGATTTTCAGCTTCTTGAGGTTAGAAAACAGGTAAAAGATAACATAAACTAATGATTCGAGTTTTATAGAATGGAATACTTGTAACCATTCTCCGTACTCAAGCCTAATCTATCACTAGTACCAGTAATTGACACTCCCCATCAATAAATTGAAGGGGATTCTTAGTTCACAGGGATTCCAACGAATTTACCCTCACTAAGCATCTTGACCGTATGCCCTACGGCTGCAAGTCCTCTAATTAGAACAACAGTCGCGGCTGCAACATCTCTATCAGTTTGATAGCCGCAATTATCACATTCATGAACACGTTCAGCTAAAGATTTTTTACCTGTCTCATGCTGGCAATTAGGACATATTTGAGATGTTTTTCGGGCATCAACTTTCTGGAAATAGACACCACGTTTAAAACAGGTTTGCTCTAAAATATTGAAGAATTGACCGAAACCGGCATCAAGGCAATGTTTACCTAACATCCCTCTTGATAACCCAACAAGGTTTAAGTCTTCTGCAAATATCATCCCAACATCATCACACAATTGATGTGACAGTTTGCGATGAAAATCTTTGCGACAGTTAGCAACGTGTTCGTGGAGCAATGCTTCCTTAATAGTCGCTTTTTTCCAGTTATTTGAGCCTAAACGTTTTCTACTGACACGTTGTTGCAGCAATTTCAGCTTGCGTTCACAATCAACAAAAAATCTTGGGCGTTTAATTAAAGCACCACTACTGGTTGCAACCATTGATGTTAACCCTACATCAATTCCTATCCCTTCCCCATGTGGCATTGGTTGCGGTAGATCTACATCCCACTGCACGGTTAACATTACGTACCAACCAGAAATACGTTTAACCACACGCGCTTGTTTTAAAACGCCACCGTCAGCAATAGACCGAGATTGTCTTAGGTTCACCAACCCTATCACAGGCAACTTTATATATCCATTTTGCAATGGATTTTTGCCCAGTTGAGGGAAAGAAAAAGACCGCATTCGTCCAACTTTTTTAAACCGTGGAAACCCATGATTTTGTTCCCACATACTTACAAAAGATTTTTCAAGCCTTCTCAAAGTCTGCTGTAAAGATTGAGCGTTTACTTTACCTAAATGCTCGTTGCTTTTACGTGCAGCAGTCAAAGATTTACATTGGGAAGCAAAGGTTGGACGTGGTGCTTCGGCAGGGATAATATAACAGCTATGAAGGCTGCAAGATTTAATCTGACATGACCGGGATTTATACCAATCCTTACGTTCAGCCAAAGCATAGTTATAAACTCTACGATGAGTTTCTAACCATTCTTCAAAAATTTGTATTTGTTTTTGAGTTGGCTTGAGCTTGAATTCGTAAGTCAGGTTAAACACTTTCAATTACCTCCTAATCTGACTATACTCTATATTCTAAAAATTACTAGCTGTTTTTTAGAGCATCACGGGGAATGAATTCCCGTGGCGCACTACACCCCCATAATTAGAAATTAGGGGCACTGTGCGCGTTCCCGGTAGAATTTTAAGTCAAAGCCCTCCGCAAAGCTCAACTAAATTACAATATTTGAAATACAGTTAAATGTAAAGCATTAACTATCAAAGGCTACTCCCTATTCCCAATTACCAATTACCAATTACCAATTACCAATTACCAATTACCAATTACCAATTACCAATTACCAATTACCAATTACCAATTACCAATTATCAATTGAGAACTGTCCAAAAATAACCATCTGGTGCTACAAAAGAAAAACTCTTTTCTCCAAACTCATTATTTGCGATCGCTGTAATGTTTTTTGCTGAAGCTGACTGAATGCGTTCTAAATAATGGTCGATGGGACAAACACGGTAAGTATACAAACACATTCCCAAACATCCGGGTCGCGCTTTCTCGAATTCCGACTTTAAAATAATAGATTCAGGGAAGCGAATAAGATAAAGTCTACCAGAACGTGCTGCAAATAAATCGGTTGCAGAAGAACGTGGTTCGTCAAAAGCTGTGAGAATAAACTTTTCACCGGGTTGTAAATCAAAGATTTCTCGACCAGCTAAGGAAGATTCATAACTAGTTTCTACATTATCCCGAACCCGCAATAAACCGAAAGCTGATTCGTAAAACTTCAAAATTTCTTTGCTATCATCTTGAACTATCATCCCCATATGGGTAAACTGGCTGGTTTTGAAAGGTGAATTTTCGTCAATGTGTCCGTAATGCGGTAAATTGTAGCCAAACCTTTGAAATAAAACCTGTCGGGTTAAAGGTTGTAACAACAGCATTTCTCGCACTCCTACCGCTTCATCCAAAAAGGGAAGACTTTTTCTTTCTTTGTTATAGATAACTTCCCAAGCAGGATTTGTATACTTAATAGTTTCACCCGCAGCTTTTGCGGACTCGGCATGATTTAAAATATTTAAGGAATCTTTTGTTAAAGTAGTAGCCCAACGATTTCCTTTGACTTTCATCGAACTAATACCCAAACCTTGATTAATCGGGTTTTCCCAAATCATTAAGCGAATTAAACCATGATCGGAATTTTGATGGTAAAGTCGAATGGAACGTAAAGCAGAATTTACGCCGTATAATTTATCGGCTTGGGCGGCATTTAATTGACCAGTATCACCGATGCGATAACCGAACTGCTGCCAGTATTGAATTGCTGATATTGGTTCCTTAACGCCAATACAGACTTCGTAGATGCCTTGAATAGTTGTTTGTTGTTTGGTATCCATATTGTATAAAAACTTTAGTTTATATTAAAGATTAGTTTAGCTAAGAATTTTATCTCAGCGAACATCAAAAAGTATAAGTTCCAAAAGATTATTTTAAACGTATCGTCAAATAATCCAAGATATCGTGTTAGTATTTCATTCTACTTTTAAACGACAATTTACAGAATTTGCTGTTGGATAATTTGCTTTTTGAAACCTACAATACAATTCTTCCAGCCAACTTATTTACAAAGCAAGATAAACTAGGATGAGAATTAATGATTTAATTCTTAATGTAAATATATGTGTTTATATATTGCTTTGTGATTAATAAAATTTTCTCTTTACAATATGATTCTCAGGAATGGCGAGATCGGCTTTTTTCCTATTTACCCCAAATAACAACAATTGTCTTTCAGCTAGCTCTAGGAATCTGCGCTGGTTTCGTGTTTAACTGGCTGCAAATTCCTGTAGGTTGGTTATTGGGTTCGATGATTGGGGGAATTGTTTACTCGACTATCCAAGGCAATCCTCAACCATTACCGAAAATTTTTATTACTTTAGGTAAGGCTTTAATTGCGCTTGCAACTGCGGTACGTTTTTCTTGGGACACAATAAATGTTGCTGCAACTTATGCGATACCGCTGCTGTTGTGCGTGTTCATTTCTGGTAGTTTGAGTTTGTTTCATGGATATCTATTATCTCGCTGGTCTGGAATCGATAGAGTTACGGCATTGGTAGCTTTTATCCCCGGTGTTGCTTCTAGTATTGTTCCCATCGCGGAAGAAATGGGAGCGGATGCGGTAGCGGTGGCAGTGTTTCAATACTTACGTTTACTATTAGTAGTGTTACTGATACCGAGCGCGGCTGGTTTCTTTTTCCCTGCGGATTTGAATAATTCAGTGACAAGTGCGTCATGCCCTTCGGGCATCTGCGAAGCAATCGCAACTACAAATAATTCTTCAGTTCCGATGTGGTTGAATTTAATCGTATTGTGTGGATGTTGCGTTGTGGGAATGTGGGGAGGAAATCGGTTACGTTTACCTGCATCAGGTTTTTTAGGTACATTTTTGGTAGGGTTAGCGGTGTTTTGGAGTTCTCCCTATGAGTTACAGGTTCCTCAATGGTTATTCGCTACAGGATTATTATTTGTAGGGATTTCAATTGGTGTCAAATTCGATATTAAAACCGCGAATAAACTTTTGAAAGCGGTGTTAATTGAAATTGGTTTGGTAATCTCGTTGATTCTTTTATGTGTCGGTGTTGGTTATTGTTTTCATCTAGTTACTCACGTTGATATTATTACCTCTTTATTAGGGTTTACTCCTGGAGGATTAGAAGCGATGGTTGCTACCGTGATGCAATTGGGAGGTGACACGGGTTTAGTATTAGCAATGCAGTTGACCCGAATGTTAATTATTATTGCTTTGGGTCCTTGGTTAGTAACTTTTGTGATGAAGGTAGCGAAGGATTCTGACGAGGAAGTTAGGAGTTAGGAGTTTTGAATTTTATAGTTATTAAAAATAAAAAACAGCATCTTTGGTAGTGTCCGCTATCTTGCTCCCTCGGACTAGTACGGAGCCACATTAATGCAAGCGGGGTAACACATTCTTAGTGCTGTCTTCCGCACCTCCGGTGAACGCGCAGCGTGTCCGCAAGGACAAGCTTCTAGGTCGCTGGTGACTTCGAGCGAGCGAGACGCTCGCACTACCCAAGCCGATCAAAATAAATGGGACAGACCACTACCGTCACATTAATGCAAGCAGAATAATGCATTCGTAGTGCGAGCAT
>NZ_JAYGHM010000045.1:58746-67039 GCF_034931125.1 Rivularia sp. UHCC 0363
CTTGCTCGCTAATTACAACCAGCGTAGTGCGAGCGTCTGGCGATCTTATTGTTACCAGGGAGCGAGACCCGGACACTACAAGTGCATTACCGATCGGAATTAATGTCGCGGAGTACCGAAAATTAATTACAATTACTATGCTTTTAAATTTTAACAACGGATGCGTTTCTTTTGAATTAAAACCTTTAATTAATAATTATAAGTAAGTGAGTTCTAACTTTTTTCTACCCCCTCTTTTCCCTCTCCTCATTTCTTAATGTCAAGGAAACTTATCTAATTAGAAGATCGGTGCCGAATAACCCTGGTTATTCAAGCTTTTCAAGGTTAAACTGGTGAGTATAATTCGTAATTCGTAATACCCTTCCCTACGGGACACCTTGCGGTGAACGGGAACACAGAAAGGTGAACGTAATTCGTAATTAATACCCCATAAATTAAATTTAGGGGCTTCGGTAGAGTCATTACCACGGATAAATCCGTCTTGCTCAGACCTTAAAATTTTACTCGGTGAGAATGCATTCTTTGTCTATTTAGTCATCTATATCAAAATGCTATCTACGATATTTATTCCTCACGGACATTGTTATCTGTGGAAAACTGGGTTGGTGTCGCTGCATCTAATTTCAGATTCATTGATTACGGTGGCTTATTTTTTAATTCCCATCATGCTTGTTTATATAGTTAATAAACGAGAAGATGTTCCTTTCGATTGGATATTTCTTTGCTTTGGTGCTTTTATTGTTTTGTGTGGCTTTACGCATTTAGCCGAAGTTTGGACTTTATGGCATCCCAATTATTGGGTTTCGGGGTGGTTAAAAGCTTCGACTGCGGTAGTATCTTTAGGTACGGCAGCATTACTTTTTTGGTTAACACCGAAGCTGTTAGCTATTCCTAATGTTCCTAAATTGTCAGCGTTAAATGTAGCTTTGGAAAAAGAAATTATTGAAAGAAAGCTGATAGAAACAAAGCTAAGTTTACAAACTCAGCAGTTGGAAGAAACATTATTGCAGCTTCAACGCACTCAAGCTCAGATGATTCAGACTGAAAAAATGTCTGGTTTGGGACAAATGGTAGCGGGAGTCGCTCATGAAATTAATAATCCGGTTAGCTTCGTTTATAGTAATCTTGTTCCTGCTAGAGAATACGCTCAAGATTTTGTAGAATTATTAGAACTTTATCAGCAAGAATATCCTCGAAGTTCTCCAAAAATTCAAGATAAAATTACAGAGATTGACCTAGATTTTATCAAAGATGACTTTATGAAGTTACTGGATTCGATGGAGGTGGGAACTGAAAGAATTTATAAAATAGTTTTATCTTTACGTAACTTTTCTCGGCTTGATGAAGCTGAATTTAAAAAGGTTGATATTCATGATGGAGTTGATAGTACTTTGATGATTCTAGGAAGTCAATTAAAAGCAGCTTCCGGACATGATGAAATTCAAATTATCAAAGAATATGGTGATATTCCTCTTGTAGAATGTTATCCGAGTCAGTTAAATCAAGTATTTATGAATATAATTGCTAACGCTATCGATGCTTTTGAAGAAAAACAAGATAATAGCTCCAATCAGATTACAATTTCTACTGAAAAACTTGATAATAATTTTATTGCGATCGCGATTGCAGATAATGCTTGTGGTATTCCCTCGGAGATTAGTAAAAAAGTTTTCGATCCGTTTTTCACGACGAAACAAGTAGGTAAAGGAACGGGTTTGGGTCTATCTATCAGCTATGAAATTGTTACAGATAAACATGGTGGTAAATTATCTTTTGATTCTATTCCGATGAAGGGAACTAAGTTTGTAATCGAGATTCCGATTACTCATAAAAAATAAATAGGAAGTAGGAAATAGGGAAGATTAATCACAGAAATTCGTTATCTTCGAGTAACCCTATTCCTGAGTTTTTAGTTAAGTAAATTTACTTATATAGCTAAATTAGACGTTTTTGAAAACAGAAAATATTTCAAACTTAGATAAATTATCTGTTTAACTGGGAACAATAAAATAAACAGTAAAATATACAATTTTAATTCCCATGACAGAAAACGTTTACGAATCAACATTTATAAGCGTAAGAGAATGCCAGGAACAATTACAGCGCACAAAGCAGTATCAAAAGCAACTTAACCGGATTCTCAGTAGAATTCGTGCTTCGGTGGATTTGGAATCTCTTTGTGCGGATACTAGTCAAGATATTTGTTGGCTTTTGGGTGTTGAAAGGATAGCAGTTTATAAGTTTAACGAAGACTGGAGTGGAAGTTTTGTTAATAACTTCGGATTTGCACGCATTCCTTGGAATGAGATTCGCTCTTTTGGGAAAAACTTAGTTTGGCAAGATACCCATTTACAAGAAACCAAGGGTGGAAGATATATAAAAAATGAGCCTTATGCAATAGAAGATATTTACGTTGCGGGATATTCTCGCTGTCATATAGAAGCACTCGAACAATTTCAGATTCGTGCTTATGCTATTTCTCCTATTTTTGTCGGTACAAAATTGTGGGGGTTACTTGCGGCTTATCAACATTCTCAACAGCGTCAATGGTTAGATGATGAAGTAGAATTTTTGCATCAAGCTGGTAGCTATTTGGGAATAGCAATGCAGCAAGCGGAAACTTTTGCACAGAGTAAGCAGCAAAATACGAAGTTACAAAACGCCGTTGCAAGACAACGAGCTTTGATGGAAGTGGTGGGCAATATTCGCTCATCTTTGGATACTAAGTTTATCTTTGATACGACCTGTAAAGAACTTTGCAAGCTATTAAATTTAGAAAGAGCGGCAATTTTTCAATTTGATGAAGATTGGAGTGGCGAATTTATTAGTCATTTTGGGACAGTGGAATCCCAATGGGAAACTACTAATCCTTTTGGCAAGAATTTAGTATGGCAAGATACTTATTTACAAGAAACAAAAGGAGGACGTTATCGGAATAATGAAACCTTTGCGGTTACTGATATTTATCAAGCAGGACATACGCGCTGTCATATAGATATTTTAGAGCAATTTAAAATTCGGGCTTACACTTTAGCGCCAATTTTTATTGGTCTTAAATTATGGGGTTTATTGGCAGCTTATCAACATTCTTCGCCGCGTCAATGGCTAGATTACGAAGTAGAATTTTTGTCTCAAGTGGGAGGACAGCTTGGGGTTGCGATTCAGCAAGCGGAATTTTTACAACAGTCGAAACAACAAGCATTAGCTTTAGAAAAATCGATTGCACGACAGCGGACTTTGACTGATGTGGTTACAAAAATTCGGTCTTTTTCTAACATAGATTTGATTCTAGAAACTACCTGCCAGGAAGTTTGTAAACTGTTACAAGTGGAAAGAGTTGGGGTTTATCGGTTTAATGAAGATTGGAGTGGCGAATTTGTCAGTAATTTTGGGATTCCTGAAGTTAATTGGACTAATGTTAACCCTTTTGGTAAAAATTTATTTTGGCAAGATACTCATTTACAAGAAACAAAGGGTGGTAGATATCGCCATAATGAAAGCTTTGCGGTAAACGACATTTATCAAGCCGGACACGTAAGATGTCATTTAGATATTTTGGAACAATTTAAAATCCGTGCTTATGCTTTAACTCCGATTTTTTTAGGGCGTAATCTATGGGGATTATTAGGAGCTTATCAACATACAGCAACCCGTGAATGGGAGAATTTAGAAGTTGAATTTTTAGCTCAAGTTGCCAATCAATTAGGAGTAGCAATTCAAAGTGCAAATTTGCTTTCTCAAACTCAAACTCGCGCTGACGAACAGCGTCAATCGGCGCAACAGCGAGAGATTCTGTTTGATGTAGTTGCTAAGATTCGCGAATCTCTGGATTTAGAAACTATTTTTAAAACAACCGCTCAAGAAATCAGACGCAGCTTGCGAGTTGATAGAGTAGCAGTATTTCGATTTCAAGAAAATAGCAAATATTGCAATGGTGAGTTTATTGCCGAAGACGTATTAGCCGAATTTGACCCAGCATTACATTTGCGCTTTGAAGACCATTGTTTTGGTGAAAGTTACGTCCCTCAATATGCTCAAGGAAAAGTTTTAGCCGTTTCCAATATTTATAAAGCTGGGTATCAAGATTGCTATATTGAAAGCTTAGAAAGATTCCAAGTCAAAGCGTATATTTTAATTCCTTTGATGGAAGGTAAACGTTTGTGGGGACTTTTATGCGTTCATCAATGCGGTCATTATCGTAATTGGAAAGATGAGGAAATTAAGTTTGTTACCCAAGTAGCAGCACAGTTAAGTGTCGCTTTGAAACAAGCTAATTTGTTAGGAAAAACCCGCGAACAAGCCGAGCAGTTAACTCAAACTTTGAAAGACTTACAAAAAGCTCAGATTCAAATGATTCAATCCGAGAAAATGGCTTCTTTAGGTCAATTAGTCGCGGGTGTTGCTCACGAAATAAATAATCCAGTCGGCTTTATTCACGGCAATTTGCAACACGCTGATGAATATACTAAAGAATTGATGAAATGTTTGAAACTGTATCAGCAGCATTATCCGCAACCAGTTGCAGAAATTCAAGAATATCTCAAAGAAACAGAAATAGAATTCTTGTTTGAAGATATTCCTAGCTTATTTAAATCAATGCAGGTAGGAACCGATCGCATTCGTGAAATTGTTTTATCTTTACGCAACTTTTCGCGTCTGGATGAAGCAGAAATTAAGGAAGTTGATATTCATGATGGTATTGATAGTACTTTAATGATTTTACAAAATCGACTCAAACCAGAACTACATACTGTTGAAATAGAGCTTGTTAAAAGCTATGAAGTATTACCACTCGTAAAGTGTTATCCAGGTCAATTAAATCAAGTATTTATGAACCTGTTAACAAATGCGATCGATGCTTTAGAAGAACATAATAAACAGCGCAGTCCCGAGGAAATAAAATTAAATCCCGGTAAAATTCAGATATCAACATCAGTCATCGATCGAGATTGGGTAACTATTTCTATTGCAGATAACGGTTCTGGTATACCACCAGAGATTCAAGACCAAATATTTAACCCATTTTTTACGACTAAACCAGTAGGTAAAGGTACGGGTTTAGGACTTTCAATTAGTTATCAAATTGTTACTGAAAAACATGATGGTAAGCTGTATTTTCATTCATCTCCGAATAAAGGAGCAGAATTTGTAGTAGAGATTCCGATTAAGAAAAAATAATTCGTTTTAAAACCAACTTTGTAGAGACGTTGCACTGTAACGTCTTTATCAGTATTTAGGCAGTATAAACCCATCTACTATTCAAAATTTCGTTTATCCCACAAGATTTTTATCTAAATAATCCTAAGATATATGTCTTGCGAAATATTAATTATAAATTGGTCAATTAATCAAGTATTATTTTGCTGATATTTTTATAGATCGATACTAATAATAATATCACTTTAGGCAGAGTAAAAATAATTAAAAAAACATGAAACTAAAACTGTATTAAATATCTCTAAAAGCTTGAATTATAAATGAACAGCAATTATTTGGTTCTGAACGAATCAAGAGAAGTTTTCTATGGATAAGCTTTTACAAATAGTCACACGAGAAGCTATATCCCAAAAACTATCTACTCAACCTTTAGTAAAAACACCACCGCTAAGAGAATGCGAGGTATGTGCAATTGTTCCGGTTCGGAATGAAGCCGAAACCCTTCACAGTACTCTTAAGGCTTTAGGTAAGCAAATAGATTTGTACGGACGACGTTTTGACCCGAAACGTTATGAAATCATTGTTTTAGCGAATAATTGTAGTGATAATTCAGCCGCGATCGCCAATAATTTCGCAGCCCAAAATCCAGATTTAGCGCTGCACGTAGTTGAAGTAACTCTACCCCCAACTCAAGCTTACATCGGCAGAGTCCGCAAGATGTTGATGGATGAAGCATACCATCGTTTGCACGGTTTGGGACGTAAACGCGGGGTAATTGCTTCGACTGATGGTGATTCTCAGGTTAGTTCTAACTGGATAGCTGCTAATTTATCCGAAATCAATCGCGGGGTAGATGCGGTTGGTGGAAGAATTACTATTCATAGCAATCAACGCAGTGCATTACACCCAAATGTTAGAGCTTGCTATTTGCGAGAAGTCGGCTACCGTTATTTAATTGCAGAATTAGAAAGTTATCTTAATCCAAATCCTTACGATTTATTTCCCCGACACTTTCAACATTACGGAGCTAGTTTAGCAGTCACGGTAGAAATGTATGCTTTAGCTGGAGGATTACCCCCCGTCAGAACTCCCGAAGATGAAGCTTTTTACCGGGCTTTACTACGTGTAAATGCGAGATTTCGCCATAGTCCGCTAGTCAAAGTTAAGACTTCCGCTAGACTTACTGGACGCAGTGAAGTGGGTTTAGCCAACCAGTTGAATGAATGGACAAAAACGGGAAGTCAGGCTTTCTTAGTTGAACCAGGTGAAGCGATCGCAACTCGTTTTCGAGCGCGTCATCAATTGTGGATACTTTGGTGGTGTATTCTCAAGGGTTATTCACCAACTCAAAATATAGCAGAATTAGCAGATACTTTTGGTGTAGATACTCAATGGCTCACCCAACAATTGCATCAGCCTCAATCCTTCAATTCTCTGTTTGAACGTGTCGAACAACGTTCTTTACAACAAGGAATTTGGCTTGCTCGTTGGGGTGAGGTTGATATTCAAGAAGCTATTCCACAGTTGCGGAAGCTTCTGGAAGATTTGCGAAACGCAAAGGAACGCTAAGGTAAACGCAAAGGAACGCAAAGTAGAATATCTCTATTGGTACTATAATTACGAATTACGTTCACCGAGTAAAATTTTAAGGTCTGAAGCCCCCACTCTACCGAAGCCCCTAAATTTAATTTATGGGGCATTAATTACGAATTACGAATTATACTCACCTTTCTGTGTTCCCGTTCACCGCAAGGTGTCCCGTAGGGAAGGGTATTACGAATTATACTGACACCCGCTCAAATAAATCCAAACGATATTGTTCTTCTCGTTGTCCTTTTAAATGTCGTAGTTTATCGGGGGTGGATTCCATAAAAGCATCATGTACTTGCTCGCCGTTTAAAGGATAATCTTGAGCATAAAGAGTCCAATGCACTAATAATAAATGTCCCCCCGGTTCTAAATGTTCTAAAATCATTTGTCGTGTTGTAAGCAAATCTTCCCAACACAAGTAATAACCAACTTCAGAAACTAATATTAAATCAAACATTTCTTCAGGGAATTGCTGCGGTAAGCACATTACCTCAAACCGCACTTGATTGAGATGTTTACAACGCTCAATTGCTTGCTCTTGGGCAATTTTAGATGCATCAACTGAAAGTAAAGATTTACATTTGCTTGCTAATTTCTCAGTTAAAATACCAATAGAACCACCAATTTCAAAAGCATTATTATACTGTTTTGGTAAAGCAGCTAAGGTAGCAGCATATTTTTTTGCTTCATACTCGCTGGTTTCAAACTTCCACGGGTCAGGGTCGTGACTGTAAAGGGCTTCAAAGTAACTTGCTGGTAAAGAAGATTTTTGTATCTGTAATTGCTGCTGGGGAATACTAGCATTATTTAGGGCTTCTATAAATTCATCAAAATCGGTAAAGTCTGTAATAATTTGCTTTACTCCAGCATCTTGTAGCACCTGTTGATTACTAGTAACCCCGACAAAAGGTAATTGCAACTGTACCGCTGTGAGAACATCCCAAATTCCATCCCCGATGCAAACTATTTTGTCAAAATCGGCAACACCATACCTTTCCTTAGCTCTAGATATAGCCGTTTTGACAATTTCTTCCCGTGAAATACTATCATCAGCACTAGCTATCGGTACACCCCCTTGTATCTCTCTACTTCTTTTCTCTGCGTCTCTGCGGTTTTTTAATCCGATCGCTTCGAGTTTCATCCTAGCAGAATCCAACCATCCACCCGTAGCAAGTGCGATCGCCCAATCCGCATCCGCAATTTTACGCAGCATATGCAACGTTCCAGGTGTTTCTAAAAACATTATATTATCGACTGCATAACTCGACTTCAGCAGTTCTACAAAGCAATTTTTCAGCTTTAGTAGTTCCTCTTCTTTGGGAGAGCGTCCCCAAAAATCTTGAAAAATCTGGATAGATATCGCTGAATCAGTAGTGTGTCCGTAATCACTCCAATTAGTATTAATTCCTGTAATTTGAAATTCCTCTGCAAAAGCTTTTACATAGCATTGAGTATCTATATCGTTCGTTTGGGTAAGCGTACCGTCGATATCGAAAATTGCTAGTTTCATGGAATAGGGGGGATGGGGAGAGGGGGAGAGGGGGAG